>DOON01000305.1 GCA_003514865.1 Clostridiales bacterium | reverse complement strand
TAAACGGAGAGATTATATCTGAATCCACAATGAAGGCTATTTCGGAAAAATGGGTTGAACTGATGAACGAGGAGAATGTATTTCGGGGAAAGGATATTATATTGACAACCCCTGACGGTGAAGTCAAGACATCCGAGTATTCAATAACATTGAGCAACCAACAGATAAAATCTCTATTTTCGGAAGTAGTTGACTCTATTTCAAAGGACACAAATCTCAAACAGCTCTATGAAGAATACAGAGCAAAAGAAAATAAAAAATCCTTTGAGGATGTCATAAAGCTTTTAAGAGACAATGCAGAAAATTACAGCGTAGAAAATTTTAAATATGTGGCCTTGGTTGATATAGACGGATATATAGTAAGTGAAGATATAGAATTTCATATAAAGGCTGAAGATAAAAGCCTCATAATCAGAGAAGTGGACTATAAATTAAACGTTAAAAACTGGGACATAAACAAGGCGCAAGTATTTGATTTCCCGGTTCTTAATGATAAAAATACAATTAAGGCAGATAATGCGAAGGAAATACCTGATGTTATGAAATCCCTGTTTGATAAGGAATAAGAGGTGCAGAATGCTTAGGGTGGAAAATTTATATAAGAGCTTTAATAATGTGAAGGCTGTTGAAGGAGTAAGCTTTGAGGTCAGCAGGGGTCAGGTGTTTGGACTTCTTGGACCGAACGGTGCAGGTAAATCGACTACTATATCAGTAATATCAACATTGCTGGAGCCTGACAGCGGAGATGTCTTTCTTGAGGGCATGAGCATATTGTCCAATCCGGGGAACATAAGGAAAAATCTTGGAGTGGTTCCACAGGATATAGCTCTTTATCCCACACTGTCAGGCTACGAAAATTTGTCATTCTGGGGCAGCGTGTACGGTCTCAGGGGTGCGGAACTGAAGAAAAGGATAGCAGAAGTTTCTGATGTAATAGGATTGAACGGCAGACTGAAGGATAGAGTTGACAAGTACTCAGGCGGAATGAAACGCAGGATTAACATAGGAGCGGCACTATTGCACAAGCCTGAGATTTTGATTATGGATGAACCAACAGTGGGAATTGACCCTCAGTCGAGGAACCATATACTGGATACGGTGCTGGAGCTTAACAGGCAGGGAATGACAATTATCTATACCAGCCACTACATGGAAGAGGTGGAGTATCTGTGCAATGAAATATGCATCATGGATGAGGGAAAAATCATAGCATCCGGAAATAAGCAGGAGCTTATTGACCTTGTAAAAGAAAAAACTCAGATTAATATCAAGCTTAACACAATGAATAATAGCGTGCTAAGTGCGCTTAAAGAAATCAATGGAGTATATGAAGCCAGGCTGAACGAGGATATGATTGTTTTATTTGTAAGCGGATCTACTGCACTTACAGCGGAAATCATTGCTAAAATAACCGAAAACGGATGGCTTATTGAATCAATTGATGTGAAAAAGCCGAATCTTGAGGCTGTTTTTCTGCATTTGACAGGCAAGGCCTTAAGGGATTGAGGGGCGATGTATGAAAATTGCAAATATAATTTTAAAGGATTTAAAAATTATACTCAGTGATAAAAAAGCGCTGGCAATTATGATACTGATGCCGGTTATACTCACTACAATATTGAGCTTTGCTCTCAAGGGATCATTCGCTGACAGCGATAATGCTGTTATCGAGCGGGTAAACATAGCTGTTGTGAAAAGGTATGATGAAAAGCAAGACCAAACAAATTTTGAGGCTGCTCTGAACAGCAGTTTTTTGTCAAGCGGCATGGATGAAAAAGATATAAATGATTTATTGGAATCATCTGATGAAATCACTGATGAAATATTCTTTGATGATTTCTTAGACAGTGAAAAGGTGTCAGAGTTTATTTCATACAGAATTGAAGAACAGGACCAGGCATTAAAACTTTTGAACAGCAATGAAATTTCTGCTGTTGTAATTCTTCCAGAGAAATTCATTTATGATATGAAAATAAATTTTCTCACCCCTCTAAGAAACAAAATCAATATTGAGGTTTTGACGCATCCCGACAAAAGTATAAGCGGTCAGATAGTTAAGTCTCTAATGGATGCATATGCCAATGCTATGTCTACAGTTATTATAGGAAAAAATGTAGTAATAGAAACAGCAATGGCAAACGGTGCGGGAAGTGACAGTCTTAGCGGCATGTATGAGCTGATGGAAGGAATGAGCAGCACCATGAAATCAATAGGTGTAAATATAGACGATGTGGTGCTTGATGGCAGAAAGTCTGTCAGCAGTGCAGATTATTATGCTGCGGGCATGATGACAATGTTCATACTTTTTGCTGCAGGCCACGGAGGAAGAATGCTCTTAGAGGAAAAGGACAATCAGACGTATCAAAGGATGGTAGTGGCCGGAGCAAATAAATTTGAAATTTTGGCCGGCAAGGCTATTACTATATTTATAATTGCAATTATTCAGACAGTTATAATGATTGTGTATTCTCATTTTGCGCTAAAGGTGCAATGGGGTGATCGCATTGCGGTAGCCATGATAAGTATTTCAGCCGCTGTTGCAGTAGCAGGGCTGGGGTCATTTGTGGGAGCACTTACCTACAGGGCAGGCAACTATAAGATGGCAAATATATTTGAATCGGCAATTGTGCAGGGGATGGCTCTTTTAGGAGGAAGTTTCTTTCCCCTGGATGTAATGCCTGAATTTATGCAAAGGCTCGGCTTCCTTTCACTTAATGGCGTCGCACTGAAAGCATATTTGAAGTTGATATCAGGCGGAAATGTAAAAGAGATTCTGGGTTATGTTTCTGCGTTGACAGTTATGGGAGCAGTATTTGTAATATTGGC
>DOON01000149.1:7010-8717 GCA_003514865.1 Clostridiales bacterium | reverse complement strand
GGAAACAATGGAAACAATGGAAACAATGGACATAATGGAAATAACGGAAATGGCTCAGCCCTTGATTCAATAATAGAATCCATAGAAAATTAAATAATCATGAGATGAAAAAAGAGTTTAGATTTTTTGAAAATCTAAACTCTTTTATTATATTATTTTATGCTTCCTTCAACCTCGTTAACCATTGTGAGTGTTCCGTTAATTCCCCCTGTTGCAACATACCATACGTGAGCATCCACATATACAATATTTCCGTTCTGATATGCTGAGGTTGTCTTCATCAAATCATTATCCAGTAGCTTCTCGGCAGACATATTATCACTAGTTTTTGCAACTGCACCTCTGTCAAGTACAAATATGTAATCAGGATTCTTTTCAACAATATATTCAAAGGATATTTTATTTCCGTGAGTGCTTGCATCAATATTTTCATCTACAGGAATAAAGCCAAAGTCATCATACAGCATTCCAAAGCGTGAATCCTGCCCGTAAGCACTCAGATTCCCCTCATTTGCCATAATGAAAAGTGCATTTCTCCCGCTTGCAGTAACCTTGCCGTTTAAGTTCTTTATCGCTGTTTCTATCTCAGAAACTTTTTCATTAACCTTCTCTTCAATTCCGAAAATCTGTGCCAATATTGACATATTGCTCTTGAAGGAACTCATATAATCATTCCCCATTAGTGGAACATATACAGTAGGTGCAATTGCCTTAAACTCTTCGTATAAATCCTTCTGCCTTGCAGATATGATTATTAAATCCGGCTTCATTTCATATATTTTTTCAAGATTAGGCTCAAACAACGTTCCCACATCAGCATATTTTTCATCGCTATATTTGTTCAGATATTCGGGGATGTTTGACTTTGGCAGTCCAACCACATCAATTTCAAGTGCATCAAGTGCATCCAATACGCCGTAGTCAAAAACCATTACCTTCTTCGGTCCCACGTTTAGTGTTGTCTCATCAAGTTCATGCTTTATAGTAACTGACTTTATTTCCTCAGGTTTTTGTATTTCTTCCTGTGTATTGTTCTGAGGAGGTGTGCTTGTTCCAGCATCTCCTCCCGCATTATTGCCGCATGCTGCAGCCGCAAGTGCTATAGCCACCACTGATAATAACAATCCTATTTTCTTTAATTTCATAACTTCCTCCATTTTCTTAATAATAGACACATAACTTCATGTCGTTTATTTTTGTTATGTCAAAATCCATATCAAATAACTTTTCGAGAACACTTTTCTCGATTATCTTCTCAGCAGTGTTATCTTCTACAACTCTGCCATTTTTCAATGCAACAATGAAATCTGAGTAGCATGACGCAAAATTGATGTCATGTATAACTATAGCAATAGTCTTCCCCAACTCGTCCACAAGGCGCCTCAGAATTTTCATTATTTCGACCGAATGCTTCATATCCAGGTTGTTCAAAGGCTCGTCAAGCAATATGTAATCCGTATCCTGAGCCAAAACCATCGCTATGTATGCCCTCTGCCGCTGCCCTCCGCTCAGCTCATCGAGATATTTATCCTTCATATCGTCAAGCTTCAGGTAGTTAATAGAATCTTCAATTATCCTCTCATCCTCCTTCGTTAATTTTCCTTGACTGTACGGAAACCTTCCAAAAGCCACCAAATCCTCCACAGTCAACCGGATATTGATGTTATTTGATTGCTTTAGTATTGAAATTTTTTTAGCTAATTCTGG
>DOON01000149.1:0-6988 GCA_003514865.1 Clostridiales bacterium | reverse complement strand
TATATTTTTAATCTCTATCATACGATATTCTCCTTTAATAGCAATTGGATGAAGTATATTCCACCTATAAAATTTATGATAATACTGATAGGAGTGCTGAAATTTAATATCCTCTCAGCTAAAAGCTGACCTCCGACCAATGCAATGATGCTTATTAAGGCTGATCCTGCCAGCAGATATTTATGCTTATATGTTTTAAGCATTTCTCTTGATACATTAGCTGTAATTAAACCTAAGAAGGTTATGGGACCCACCAGTGCAGTAGATACGGAAACAAGCAAAGAAACAGATAGAAGCATGGATGTAAGTATTTTGTGATGACTGATTCCTAAATTTACAGATTGCTCTCTTCCCAGTGAAATAACATCCAATACATTTGATTTTCTGTAGGTGTAAATAGCTATTAACAATACAATTACAGAGGATACTCTTAATATTTTTGTATTTACACTATTAAAGCTTGCAAACATCTTTCCCTGTATATGGAGAAATTCATTAGGATCGATTACAACCTGCATAAATAATGAAAGGCTCTGAAACAACGTACCAAAAATCATTCCTACAAGCAACAGTGTAATCAGGTTGTTCTTTTCCTTTCTGAAAACTGCTTTATACAGCATACTTGAAAAAATCAGCATAAGTAACACCGAAACTGCAAAATTTGCGTTCTTGTTGCTTGCCACTGTTCCCGAAGAACCGAAAGCGAATATTATCAGCGTCTGAACCAGAAGGTACAAAGAATCCAGTCCCAGCACACTTGGTGTAAGAATTCGGCTGTTTGTAATCGTCTGAAATACAGTTGATGAAAATGCAATAGCCACACCTGTGATTATAATTGCAGCCACCTTTGGAACCCGCCTGGATATAAAATAATCAAAATTATTTGAATTGATTCCTATAAATACGAAGCCTAAAATCAACATCAATGAAAAGGCTGCCAAAATACATATTAATTTATTTCTTTTATTATCAGACATCAGCTTTTTCTCCTCCAAACAAGGTAAAGGAATATTATACTTCCTATAACGCCTGAAGTAAGGCTTATGGGTACTTCGTATGGATATATAATCAGTCGGCCGAATATGTCGCACGCAAGCNNAGAAGAAATATCGCCCCAAACAACGCCGTCATTACTATGTTGTTTTTCAGGTTATCGCCATTAATAATCGATATAATATTTGGGACTATAAGACCTAAAAAAGGAATTTTGCCCACAGTGATAATCACCAATGAGGATATAAGAGACACTATTATAAGCCCTATATTTATTACCTGATTGTAATTAAGCCCCAGGTTTTTAGAAAAATCTTCCCCCATACCGGCAATGGTAAATTTGTTCGCATAGGCAAATGCGATAATTATTAACGGTATACTTATGTATAAAAGCTCGTATCTACCCTTGATAATCATTGAAAAATCTCCCATCAGCCACGAAGATACGCTTTGCACAACATCATATTTGTATGCAAGGAATGATGCACCGGAATCTATTATATTCCCAAGCATTATTCCTATTAGAGGAACATAGATAATATTTCTGAACTTAATTTTCTTTAATATTGCCATGAATAAAAATGTTCCGCTGACAGCAAAGACAAAAGATACTATCATCGTTTTAAAAGTACCTATACCCGGAAGCAGCACCATTGCCACCAATACACCAAGCTTTGCCGAGTCCTCGGTTGCCGCGGTGGTGGGTGAAACAAACTTATTTCTGCTCAATTGCTGCATTATCAATCCCGCTATACTCATACCAGCGCCTGCGGCTATGATGCTTATGAGCCTCGGAAACCTACTCTGAAAAAGTATTTGCATATCACTGCTTATGTCCGCAACACCCAGCATCAGGGAAACGGCAGATAATATAATTAAAATTATGATAAGATACCACTTGTTCATTTATTACTCCTGTTCATTGATAGTGATTATCATTATCATTGATAATAGCATCTGATGCTCTGCCAGTCAATAGTAAATTTTTGGAATTGCTGTAGCGCGTTATTTAAATAACAACATAGTTAGGGCATACACAGTCTCGTTCACCAATTTATCAGCTCCCTCTGGTCGCANNCGTTGCGGTTGACCTACCGCTGTTTTTCTCTCCCTGTCGGTCGTAAAAACAGGGTTAGGGCATACAAAAAGAGCGCAAATAATCAACGCTCTTAATATGGTATTTATTTATTTCCTTTAGGATTAAATATCACTGCTGCTATGTAACCAAACAACAGTGCTGCAGCAACGCCCGGAGCTGTTTTTATTACTCCTCCGCTCAGTGCACCCATAAAGCCCTTTGATGCCGCCTCTTCCACAGCGCCCTCCGCCAAAGCATGCCCGAAACCCAAAAGAGGTACTGTAGCACCTGAATAGCCTATTTCAATAACTTTGTCGTATATTCCGAAATAACCTAAGAATGTTCCTGCAACCACCAATAAAACCAGTAGGTATGCATTGTTCTTTTTAAAAGTATCGATGATTATTTGCCCTATAACACAAATAATACCGCCTACTACAAAACTCATCACGTAATTCATATATACCTCACATTTCAATACCCACGCAGTGTGCAATACCTGGGATGCTTTCTCCTTGAAGCATGGCCGTAGGTGAATGCAGCGCACCTGTGGAAGTAAACAGCAGCTTGTTTATTTCCTTGTTCTGCAATTTCTTGTACAGAAATGCTCCAAAAACTGACGCTGAGCATCCGCATCCGCTGCCTCCCGCATGGACGTCCTGCTTTTCAATATCATAAATTATTGTGCCGCAATCGTCATACTTGCTTTCAATACTGTTGCCATCCTCATTAAACATTTTATTCACAATTGATTTCCCTACAATCCCCAGGTCTCCGGTTACAATTAAATCATATTCTGTAGCGGTATCCTCCAAATGCTGCTTAAGGGAATCATATGCCGCCGGCGCCATTGCCGCTCCCATATTATTTACATCCTTCACGCCAAGATCCTGAATTTTTCCGAACGTAACATTTTTTATCCTCGGCCCGCTTCCGCTGCTGGACAGCCATACTGCGGCAGAGCCTGTTACAGTCCACTGTGCCGACATATGCCTCTGTCCTCCCATTTCAAGCGGCAGCCTGTATTGTCTTTCAGCACTGCAAAAATGGCTTGATGTAACACATATTATATCGCTGGCGAAGCCTCCGTCAATTATGAGGGCTCCTAATCCCATTGTCAGTGCCATTGTGGAGCATGCTCCGTAAACACCTATATGGGGAAGCATCAAATCTCTCGCAGCAAATGACGATGATGTTATTTGGTTTAACAAATCTCCTGAAATTAAAATATCAATATCATCAGTATTCAGGTTGTTTTTATTCATCAGATGCTGAGCAGCCTCTTTTTGAAATTTCAGCTCGCATTTTTCCCAGCTGTCCTCTCCCCACAGGTCATCATCTACAATCATGTCAAATTCTTTCCCTATGGGACCTTCTCCCTCTTTTTTACCTCCGATAGTAAATACATCCCTTATATATACATCATCTTTTATTCTGAATGTTTGCTTTCCAACCTTTTTCAAATTATTTCTCCTCACTTTAACTTATTATCATTTAAACAGAAGGCTCAACAAGCCCACAATAAATGCTGAAAAGTATCCGAAAACCAACACCGGACCTGCAAGCTTGAAAATATTTGAAGCCGTGCCCAATATGAATCCCTCTCTCTTAAATTCAAGAGCAGGAGAAACTACAGAGTTTGCAAAGCCCGTGATGGGGACCACTGTTCCTGCTCCGCCTTTTTTGCCCAGCTTATCATACCACCCAATTCCTGTGAACAGGGCACTGAGAGCAATCAAGGCCACGGAAGTCATTGGTCCCGCATCTTTTTCAGGCACATTGAAGCCCGACACAAATATATTTTTTATTATTTCTCCCAGCAGGCAGATAGCTCCTCCAAAAATAAATGCCCATACACAGTTTTTCAGCATATTATTTTTGGGAGTATGCTCACTCACCACCTGCTTGTAGCTGTTTTTATCGTACTTCATTTTTCCTCCTACAACAAAACTGCACTTTCAGGCATTTTTTTCAAAGATCCGTCAATACTGTTTCCAAAATANNGTAAAGCTTATAAACAATATTATGACTAATAAAAAAATCTTTTTTTTCATATAAATCACCTCAATAGTATTATCTGCAAAAAAAGATTTTGAATACTAAAAAAAAGCACTATATGTGCCTTTTTTAATATTAACTGTAAAATTTTATCACCTATTTATTGCTCACGAGCATAATTAATATTTGTAATTTCAGACTTGCAAATATTACACGCCATAATTTTTATTTTTCACTGATTTTTTTTCTCATTACAATCTTTGTTCCAACATCCTTTTCAGACAGCACAACAACTTCATCCATATATGATTCCATTACTGCGAAACCCATCCCTGAGCGCTCCAGTTCCGGCTTTGTTGTGAAAAGCGGTTCCTTAGCCTTATTCACATCTATGATTCCGCAGCCGAAGTCCTCTATTATTATCTCAACCACCTGCCCCTTGATTCTGCAGGATATTTCTATTTCGCCCACTGTATTTTCATAACCGTGAATTACAGCATTTGTAACAGCCTCTGACACCGCAGTCTTTATATCGTTTATTTCACCTATTGTAGGATTCAGAATGGAACAGAATGCAGCCACAGCTGACCTGGCAAAGGATTCATTTATTGATAAACTCGGTATTTTAAAAGTTACATAATTGTTTTGCATTTTATCCCCCTATTTAATTTCAATTATTTTTCCTATTCCGCTCATATCGAGAATTTTTCGCACCTTTTTTCCGGCATTGATAATTTCCACCGATCCGTTCCGCTTTCTGATGAGCTTGTAGCGTCCGATTACAAAGCCTATACCTGAGCTGTCAATAAAATCAAGGCCTTTAAAATCTATAACTATTTTATTAAATTTGCCTTCATTGATTTTTTCATCAATCAACACTCTTGACTCATCGGCAGTGTGATGATCCAGCTCACCCTTGAGCCTGATTGTTAATGCTTGTCCTGATTCAATAAATTCTATATTCACTTTTCCCAGTCCTTTCTGATTGATAGTACAAGCTATTATACAACCAATCACATGACTTTTCCTTGACTTCTTTTGTAGTAATGTGTCGATTATTAATGTATTTTAGAAATTTATACTGCTTCAATTTTAAAATATGGACAAATATTTTATATACCAATTCCCTTCAGTGAAACTATTTAATACGAATTAGTATTATATATAAGGAAGCATTATTGAAAATTCTGAACCTTTGCCAACGCTGCTTTTCACCTTGATTTTTCCCTTATGACCAAGGACTATGATTTTAGCTATTGAAAGCCCCAGACCGTGACCGCCTATTTCCTTGCTTCTGGACTGCTCCGCCCTGTAGAGACGCTCAAATATCTTTTCAAGATCCTTCTTTTCAATGCCTATTCCGGTATCCTCAATCTTTATGACGTAGTAGTCATCCTGGAGGAAGCCGGACACCATAATATAGCCTCCGGGAGGAGTAAATTTTATGGCATTGTCAACAAGTATCCTCAAAACCTGTTTTATTCGTTTTTTATCCGCATATAGGCTGGCATCCTCATAAAATTTGAAATAAAGCTCATGTTTTGTATCTATCATTTTTGTTTCTTTTTCAATTTCATTCAATACTGAACATATTTTAAAATCTTCCTTTGTATACAGCAGAGTTCCTTTATCGCTTCGTGCAATGAACAGAAGCTTTTCAATTAAATCCTGCATGTTATCTGTTTCATTCTTAATTGCGGTTATTGATTCCTCCAAGACAGCTCTGTCATTTTTTCCCCATCTGTCAAGCATATTTACATATCCCTTTATAACAGCTATGGGAGTTCTCAGCTCATGGGACGCATCGGAAACAAACTGCTGCTGCGTCTTGTATCCCGCTTCGATACGGTCCATCATTTCGTTAAATGTCTGAGACAACTCCTTAAGCTCGTCCTGAGCACCCTTGATATCCAGCCTTGTGTTTATGTTGTTTANNGGACCTATCATTTTATAGCTGATGCCAGACACAATTGGTAAAAAAATCAGCAGACCTATTGCGCCTGAAATCATAACCATAATAGAAATTCTCACGGAATTATTTAGCATTTCCTGAGCATCATAGCTGATGTTCAAATAATATTCCATTTTGTCGTTATAAAAGCTTGTTGAATATATATATTCTCTATCATATATAAGCTTCTCAATTACAACAATTATGCTGTCAGCATATCCCTTGCCGCTGTTTAAAGGATATACTTCGTTAAGATTGTCATCATATATTTCAAATGCCTTAACCCTGTCCACAACATTTTGGCTAAAATTAGGGAATGTCTCCGCAATTTCCTCAGCATCGTTTATTATTACTTCACTGTTGAATTTATCAAATTCATATACCAGGTATCCGACTGAGGTTGCTGCGGCCACTATAATTATAATGATAAAATATATAGCCAGATATGACGCCGAAATTTTAAGCGCTATAGAAAATTTAAGCCTTTTCAGGAATCCTATTATAAGCCGTAAAATCAGCTTAAACGGATAAAAAATTATGTTCAGCAATGCTCTCAATAAAGATTTAATCATGGCAGTCCTATTCCCTTATTATATAACCCACGCCTCTTACGGTTTCAATAAGATTTATATTGTATTTCTGGTCAATTTTGCTCCTCAGGTACCTGATGTATACATCGATGATATTCGTATCGCCAAAATAATCGTATCCCCACACTTTATCAAGTATCTTTTCCCTTGATAAAACGATATTCTTATTAAGCATCATAAATTCTAAAAGCTCAAATTCCTTTTTTGTAAGCTCTATGTTATCGCCGCCATATTCAACCCTGTAGTTGCTCTTATGCAATTTCAGTTTTCCGATAACCAAGGACTGTGAATCTTCCCTATCTGTACCCCTTGAGCGTTTTAACAGAACTCTTATCCTCGCCAGCAGTTCTTCAACAGCAAAAGGCTTTGTCATATAGT
>DOON01000152.1:14865-18768 GCA_003514865.1 Clostridiales bacterium | reverse complement strand
GCAATTCGCGAATGTCAACCATCAGGCTGTTATAATCAATCTCTGAATGTTTTTCTGAATTGCATCTGTTCTTAGGGCACACAAGCTGACATACGTCGCAGCCGTAAATTTGATTCTTCATATTTTTAATATATTCAGAAGGAATTTCTTTCTTAGTCTGTGTCAGATACGAAACACACTTTCTCGCATTTATCCCTCCGTCCTCAAATATTGCGCCGTTTGGTCAGCTTTTCACACATATGCTGCAGCTTCCGCATATATCATCATTGACGCTCTTGTTGTCACATTCCAATTCTAAATCCGTCAGCAGGTAGCCTAAATTTATAAATGAGCCATATTTCTCGTTAATAAGAAGAGTATTTTTTCCATAGCTTCCTATTCCCGCAGTTTTGCATATTTCTCTGTCTATGAGAGGAGAAGTATCAACACATATTTTATATTTGAAGTCTATTAGCTTTTCTATTTCCTCCGCAATACTGCTCAAGATATTCCTTACATTTTTGTGGTAGTCCTCACCGTAAGAAGAAATGCTCAGCAATCCTTTGCTGTCAGATACAATCTTCTTGTATCCCGTTCCGTAAGGAACCGNNTGCGTACTTTCTTTACAATATTCATATTATAACACTTACCACAACCCTGTCAATCCGAATAATGTGCGATACAATTACATAAAAAAGAGAGGCGCTTTTCCGGCACACCTCTCATGAGTTCTATTTTTTATTTTGTTTGGCAAGAGCTTCAATTATCAACTCTGAAATGTTGGATGAATGGTCACCTATTCTCTCAAGATTTCCTATTAAGTCAAGAAATATTATTCCGGCGCTTGGTTCGCAGATATAATTGTTAAGCCTTTCAATGTGGTTCTTTCTTAGTTTTTTATACATGCCATCAATTTTCTTGTCATCTTCAATTACTTTTTCGCAATCTTTCCACTCAATGGTCTTGATTGAATTTAATGACATTTTGTAAACGCTCATAGTATCATAGAACATTTTTTCAATTTCATTATTTGCCGTCTCTGAAAAACTGACTCTGTTTTCAATCTTGTACAATGCCAGCTCTCCTACATTATCAGCATGGTCTCCGACTCTTTCTATATCATTCAGTACGTNNACAACTAGCTTGTCCTTTTCATAGTTAGTCAAAGATTCTTTATCTAATTTGACTAAGTATTCCAAAATAAGTTTGCTCAATTCATTTACCTTCTTTTCAATGTCAAACACCTTGTATGAAAGTTCTTCCTTATTTTCAAAAAACGCCTTTACAGCTGTATCAAATTGTTCATATACCATATTCCCAAGATGAAGAATTTCCTTTGTTGTTTGAGTGAGCGCAATTGATGGTGTAACCAGGATTCTCTCATCAATATACTTCGTAATATGAGCACTTTCACTTCCGTCATCCCTGACAATATATTCAGATGCCTTAACAAGAAAATTTGAAAAAGGAAATAATACAATTACGTTTATTATGTTGAAGAATATATGACCTGCAGCTATTTGCTGCGGAACATACGTCGGTACAATCTGATAAATAATCCATTGCACCGGAATCCTCAATACCAGCATGAACAACAATGTACCTATTACATTAAACAACAAGTGTATAACCGCTGCTCTCTTAGCTGTTTTATTAGCACCGATACTCGATAACAGCGCCGTAACGCATGTACCGATATTTTGTCCAAAAACTATTGGGTACGCCTGATTGAATGTAATAACTCCTGTTGCAGATACAGCAATTAACAAACCCGTTGTAGCGCTGCTGCTCTGAAGAATTGCAGTCATAACAAATCCGGCAAGAATTCCTAAATACGGATTATCAAACTTAGTCATAAGCCCGGTAAATTCAGAGCTGGACTTCAGTGGATCCATTGCTTTACTCATGAAATTCATACCAATAAATAAAATACCAAACCCTATGATAACCTCGGCTATGCTCTTTACTTTTTTCTTTTTAGCAACAAGATAAATAACCACACCAACGCCAACCATCAATGTTGCCACCTGTGTAATATTCAAGGATACAAGAAAGGCCGTAACTGTAGTGCCTATATTTGCTCCCATTATTATTCCCACAGCCTGGTTTAAATTCATAAGCCCGGCATTAACAAAGCCAACGACCATAACGGTTGTGGCGCTGCTGCTCTGTATAACCCCCGTAACCAGAGCCCCCACAAGCACTCCCATGAGCTTGTTTTTTGTTAAGGCAGCTAAAATATCTTTCATTTTGCTCCCGGCAGCCTTCTGAAGTCCTTCTCCCATGTAACTCATTCCAAACAGGAACAGACCAAGCCCGCCGATTAAATTAATAGCAATATCCATAATTCCTCCTAATCATTCGTGGAAAAGCCATACTAATAATTTTTAATATGTAATAAACCATAGAGATTATATCACTATTTGTTTACTTAATAAAGACAAAACTTGCTGCCATATTTTTACATGCAAAAAGCCCCTGGGGGCTTTTTATACATCTGTTTTTATTTAAACTTCCTGAAGCTTTTTAACCGCCTCTGCACCTTTTGCCAGAGCTTCCTTGTTAAGAGGAATAAGATCTGTCTTGTTTTCGCCGAACACCTTTAAAAATGCCTTAAGAATAGATTCAACTTCAACAACCTTTGTCAGTTCTATATATGCACCGAGCATTACCATGTTTGCAACCTTACCGTTTCCTAACTCCAGTGCCAGCTCATTTGCAGAAACATAATATACATCCAGATCACTTCTTGTGGGCTTAACATCTATAAGAGATTTATTGACGATTAATTTTCCACCGGGAACCAGCTCTTTTTCAAATTTTATCATTGAAGGCAGGTTCATAGCTATTGCTGCTGTTCCATCCTTGGAAATAAGCGGTGAACCTACAGAGTCATCAGATACAACAACTGCACAGTTTGCTGTTCCTCCTCTCATTTCAGGTCCGTAGGAAGGCATCCATGTAACTTGCTTTTCTTCAAGCATTCCTGCATATGCCAATAACTTTCCGATAGCCATAATACCCTGGCCTCCAAAACCGGCCATTATTACTTTTTCTTCCATGTTATTTACCCTCCTCAAAATCTCTGAAATTTCCTAACGGATAATATGGAATCATATTATCTCTCAGCCATTCCAATGCATTTACAGGAGTCAGACCCCAGTTTGTCGGACAGGTTGACAACACCTCCACTATGGCAAATCCTTCTCCCTTTAACTGACATTCAAATGCCTTTTTTATTGCCTTTTTAGCCTTTCTGATGTTTGCCGGAGTATCAACAGACACTCTTTCAACAAACTTGGCTCCGTCTATTGTAGCAAGCAACTCCGCCATTCTTATAGGCTTACCACTAAGAGCTTCGTCTCTTCCCATCGGTGATGTCGTTGTTTTCTGACCAACCAATGTTGTTGGGGCCATTTGTCCGCCTGTCATACCATATATNNAAATAGTTATATGCCAGAACCGAACATCCTACCGGTGCAACTCCTATTGTATCATCCAAAACTCCAAGCTCAACCAACGATTCAGCTACCAGTTTATGTATAACTCCATGAGTGCAGCCCGGGCAATAATGAAAAGGTGTATCGGTTAATCCTTTTGATTTTTCATATACAATTGTCATTATTTTGTACCTCCCGCAATTTTTTCAATATCTGCCAGTATGCTTGCCGGCGTAGGAACCATACCGCCCTGTGTACCATTAAAATATACAGGCTGTCTTCCCTCAACGGCAATTTTAACATCATCCATTATCTGTCCCTGGCTCATTTCAACTGCAAGCACACCCTTTGCGCTGCTGCCTATAGTCTTGAAAACATCATATGGGAACGGCCATATAGTAATTGGTCTTACCATACCAACCTTTATTCCTTTTTTCTCAGCCTGCTTAATGGCAGTCTTCACTATTCTTGAAGTTGTTCCGTA
>DOON01000152.1:0-14851 GCA_003514865.1 Clostridiales bacterium | reverse complement strand
CAGATACACTGAGTTTATAATGTTGGGTTTTCTTTTTCCGCCTGTTCCTACAGTAGCCCAATCCTTAGGAGGTAAATCTGTATGTTCTGATTCTTTAAATTCAACAGCTTCCATCATCTGACCTATCATTCCGTCAGCTGCTATAAGAACCGGATTTCTGTAATAATCTGCTTTGTCAAAAGCCAATATAACATAGTCAACTATTTCCTGTATGCTTGCAGGTGCATAGCACAAAGTTCTATAATCTCCGTTGCCGCCGCCTCTTGTTGATTGGTAATAATCTGCCTGTCCCGGCTGAATACTTCCCAATCCGGGGCCCCCTCTCATCATGTTCACAATAACACAAGGAACCTCTGCTCCCGCAGCATATGTTATACCTTCCTGCTTCAGTGAAATTCCGGGGCTTGATGATGCGGTCATGCATCTTGCTCCTGCTCCGCCTGCTCNNCCCTGCAAAAACACTCCGCCAGCCTCAGGCAATGCTTTTGACATATATTCAGGAATTTCGCTGGATGGGGTTATTGGATATCCGAAAAAATATTTACATCCTGCCTTAATTGCGGCAGCTCCGACAGCTTCATTACCTTTCATCAATACTTTAGCCATAATTAACCTACCTCCATTATAATCTTTCTACAGTAATTACAGAATCGGGACACATAATTGCGCAGCTTCCGCAGGCAATACATTTTTCTTGTTCGATTACATGAGCCGGACAATATCCCTTGCCGTTAATTTTTTCTTTGTTCAGCTCGATTATTTTTACCGGACATACAGACACACACAGCTCACAGCCCTTGCATGCATCTTCGTTAAATGTAACCTTACCCTTTGCCATTATAATACCTCCATTTTTAACTCATCCATTCTTCCCTCATATAAAGATTTATGGGGAACAACTTTTCTAATATTTCTTCATTTTTTATTTTTCCTGCCGTTTCTTTTATCACGGCTTCGTATCTTATGGGAATGTCTGTTTCCCATGATACCTTTTTTGTCAACTCGTGACCAAATTCAACATCCTCTGCAGTTGTATCCTTCAGCATATGTGTGTTGTTTATGAGTCCGGTTACCTTAAGCCTTGAGGTAGCCTCTATCATCCTGAGATACTTCAGCGCACCTTCGGCAGTATTCGTTTCCGGCCTGTTTCCGTTTATGACGAAAAACATGTCATATTCAACATTCCTTATTTGCTCAGAGTATCTTGCCAGTACCCTAGCACCAACCGGATCTCCGCCAACATCAAGAACGGATTTTTCATTGGGATTTAATATTACTCCCATCAGTTGCGCAGGAAGTGCCGGAATATCAACAGCTGTATTTTTAATGCTTGAATCAAATACCTTTATTCCAATCTTTTCAAAGAAATCCCTTTTCTCTCTGGATCTGAAATATGGATTTACAATATCCAAATCGGCAATATTCACATTTTCAAAGTTTTCTTTCATCTTAACGGCGTAGTTCACAGAAAACTCCGTCTTGCCGCTTCCATAATGTCCAATAACAATTACCAGTCTCTTATCAAGCATAACATCACTCCCTTCGGTAAATGCTATTTATATTCCCTTGCCTGCTCTTCCCCTCTCAGAACCCTCAAGCCTCCCTGTGCCAGTGCCAGAAGCTCGTCTTCTCCCGGAAAAGCTATTATATCAGCAATAAATTTAACCTTTTTCTCTGTCATTTCAATAAACTTTTTATCATATGCTATTCCGCCTGTTATGAGTATGGCATCAACGTCTCCGTCAAGTACAACTGCATATTCTCCTATTGCTTTTGCAACTTGGTATGCCATTGCTCTGTATATGAGATCTGCCTCTTCATCACCGCTTTGTGCTCTTTCGCTTACATCCTTGGCATTGTTTGTTCCGAGATGTGCACTCAGCCCGCCCTTACCAACTATCATTTTATTGATTTCCGCTTCGCTGTAGTCACCGCTGAAGCATATTTTCACCAGCTGCTGTGCCGGAAGAGAGCCTGAACGCTCCGGTGAAAAAGGTCCCTCACCATTCAGTGCGTTGTTAACGTCAATCGTTCTTCCTTTTTTATGTGCTCCTACGGATATTCCTCCGCCCAAATGCGCAACGATGAAATTCATATCCTCGTACTTCTTACCGAATTTCTCCGCGGCAGCTCTTCTTGCAACCGCTTTTTGATTCAATGCATGCCAGATGCTTATCCTTTTAAAGTTAGGATGTCCGCTTACTCTTGCAACATCTTCAAGCTCATCCACAACAACAGGGTCTACAATAAACGAAGGTATTCCTGCCTCATCGCCTATGGAACGGGCTATAAGCCCTCCAAGATTAGATGCATGCTCTCCTATGGTATTGGTTTTTAGATCCTCAACCAATGCATCATTGACCGCGTATGTTCCGCCCTCAATTGGTTTTAAGAGACCGCCTCTTCCAACCGCAGAGTCAAGCGATTGGAGAGCTATATTATTTTCCTTCAGCGCCTGGATAATCAATTCTTTTCTGAATTCAAACTGTTCAGCAACCCTTGAAAATTTCGCCAGCTCCTCGTTTGAATGTCTGAGGGTGGTTTCAAATACAGGGCTTTCATCCTCAAAAACAGCAATTTTAGTGGATGTGCTTCCCGGATTAATGATTAATTGTCTCATTTTATTCTCCTTATAAATGCTAAATGCTACATGCTGAAACTAATACCGCCAAAGCAATTGAATTTAACTTGGTTTTATCTGAATCTGCCCTTGATGTCAACACTATTGGCGCCTTTGCTCCAAGTATTATTCCTGCGTTATCAGCGTTAGCAAGATATGTAAGCGCCTTGTACAGAACATTGCCTGCTTCGATATTTGGCATAAGCAGTATGTCCGCATCTCCGGCAGCTTCTCCTTCAATTCCTTTAATTTTTGCTGCTTCTCTGGAAATTGCATTGTCCAGGGCATATGGTCCTTCAACTATACAGCCCGAAATCCTTCCCTCCTGCTGCATTTGCACAAGCTCCTGTGCATCCATCGTTGCCTGCATCTTGGGATTTACTTTTTCCTTTGCACAAATTACAGCAACCTTTGGGATATCCGCTCCCAATGCACGGCTGAGCACCACTGCATTTTCAGTTATCTGTCTTTTTTCATCGGCATCAGGTGCTATGCTCATGGCAGCATCCGTAACTATGAAGAATTTGTGATATGTATCTACAGAAAAAACAGCCGCATGGCTCAATACATTGCCTGTCCTCAGGCCTATTTCCTTGTCCAAAACAGCCTTTAAAATAATTGAGGTGTCTATTAAGCCCTTCATGACAATATCAGCTTTTTTGCTGCTTACAAGAGATACNNTCCTGCAGGCTTCTGTTCCATCCTTTTCGTCAATTATTTCGATGTCACTTATGTCAAACTGTATTTCACTGCATATGTCTGTTATTTTTTCTCTGTCACCCACAAGAACAGGTACACATATATTTTCATTTACAGCTTCTTTCACAGCTTTCAGCACATCTTCATCCTGTGCAACTGCAACCGCAACTTTCTTAGGCCCTTCTGCTCCTGCTCGCTCCCGAGCGTATTCTCTTATTTCTTCAAACTTTTTCACATTCTCACCTCATATTAATATGAGCAATTTTCGTGCCAGCTAAAGATGCATGCAATAAAAAAATCCGGACCTTGATATTTCAAAGTTCGGATTCCATTTACCTTATGGTTGGTTTTATTAGTTTTCTTTTCTTGCATATTCCTGCGTGCAATAATTTGCAAAGAAAACTTTTTTGCAAATTATTGCACACTAATTGATTTTATACTTTTCCATCTTATAATACAGAGATCTGAGGGATATACCAAGCGCTTTTGCCGCCTCAGTCTTGTTTTTATTCAGTCTTGTATATACATTTTTAATATAGTCGGCTTCAGCCCTGTCAACTACATCGCTCAGAGTTACAAGCTCTCCTTCTTGAGCTCTTGTTTCCATGCCGTTTGAATTTTTCTTTCCCGCCAGAAGCTGAGGAAGGTGCTCTGCCTGAATCACACGCTCATTTATATTCATATTTATTATTGAGCGCCCTATTATATTTTCCAGCTCCCTTACATTTCCCGGCCATTCATAATCAATGAGCTTGTTTATAGAATCATCGGATATATTCAATATATGCCTTCCATATTCATCATTGAATTTAGCTATGAAGTTCTTTATGAGCAGGGGTATGTCTTCCTTTCTTTCTCTCAAAGGAGGAATCATTATGGGAAGTATGTTCAGCCTGTAAAACAAATCCTCCCTGAATCTGCCTTCCCTCACTGCTTTTATTAAATCAATGTTGGTTGCGGTTATGATTCTCACGTCTACAGGAATAGAATAATTGCTTCCGACTCTCATTATTTCCTTTTCCTGCAGAACCCTGAGAAGCTTTGCCTGAGTATTCATGCTTATTTCAGATATTTCATCAAGGAATATTGTTCCCTTGTCAGCTTCTTCAAACAATCCTTTCCTGCCGCCCTTCAGCGCTCCTGTAAATGACCCTTCTTCATATCCGAAAAGCTCGCTCTCCAACAGTGAATCCGAGAGAGCCGCGCAGTTGACTCGTATGAAATTGTTTTCACTCCTTCTACTCTGAGCGTGAATCGAATTGGCAAACAGCTCTTTTCCAGTTCCGCTTTCGCCCTTTAAAAGCACTGTTGCAGGTACCTTTGCTGCCTTTTCAATCATTTTACGCACTTCTGCTATCACTTCGGACTTGCCGATTATGTCCTCAGGCTTGTATTTATAAGTCAGCTCTCTCAACTTTTTTTCCGCCTTATTCAGCTTGTCGGTCAGATCCTTTATTCCAGACATATCATGAAGAACTGCAACACTTCCCTTAAAAACGCCGTTCACAATAATAGGCGCGGCCTGGGCCACAACCGTCTTACCGCTGGGGCGTATTTTAAGCTTTGTATTTCCAACCGGGGTTTTTGTCGAAAGAACCTTAAGATGAAGGCTTTCGCCCTCTTCAATGTCATAGAGGGCATTTTTGCCTATTACTTCCTCATATTCAAGGCCTGTTATCTTCGTGTACGCCGGATTTACAAGTATATGCTCACCCTTTTCATTAACAACGCTTATTGCGTCCTGGGTTGCCAGAAGCACAGCTTCCAGCATTCCCTGATAATCCATTGTGTTCATTTCAATATTCATATTTTTCATCTTTATTCCTGCACTTCATCAGTTGCTGTGCCATCTTCTGGTGCTTCTGTTATTTCAACTTTTATATTTTCATGTGTCATAGCTATGTTGTTCAGTTTTGCGTCAGTAACACTCTGTATTTTAAAATCATGCACTCCCGTTTCCGCTCCCGTTAAATCTGAGCTGAGAATCAAGTCACCCTTGGCAAGCTTATTAATAACACTTGCACCTCCGGTTACAATTACCGAAATTTCAGTTTCGGGCTCTGACACTGTGACCTTCAGCCCGGCCTTCAGATTATCAAATCTGATTTCCGATGCCTTGAATATAAATTCTTTCTCTGTGATTTTTTCCACAACTGCATTTACTACGGGATCAGTGGTGAGGTCTAAAATTATCAATCCATCCGTCCCCAAAATTTCTCTTGGCGAAAGTATGTTGTTGAATGCACCTGAAATATCCAGCTGCCCAAGTTTCAATTCCCTAACTGTATCCAATATGTCCTTTCTCGCAGCTATTCTCACCTTATCCGGCTTTACGGTCACATCGGAAAGCTGGTAGCCTTCCTCGGGCACACCTGTCACATCAGGAATAATCTCCACATACTTTGTAGGATATACAGGTACTGTAAGCTCCACATTGTCAATGGGAACAGACATGAATATCTCCGCATCTGTACCGTCATATACCCTCACGGGAACAGTCTTCACTAAAGTATCTGCAGCTTCACTTATATTGACTGTAGCAACTGCCTTCACTGCCGCATTAACAACACTTCTCGGTCCCGTAATTTTAACCGAAGACGGGTTTGACAGAGGAAGGGTCATGTAGTAGCCGGTTGCTTGATTCCCTTCATATTGGATGTCCACATCCATTACCTTTGATATTATGCCCTCAACGTTGCATGCTATCTGGTACGGGCTGCTGCTTACAATTGAGACACTGCTNNCATCTATATATGCTGAAAAATCGCTTTTGCTCAGCTTGCTTATTTGTGCAATAGTACCTTGAACCCTGACATTTACCGTAAAGTGATCTTTATCTGAATTCATCAGAATAAGATTTGCATTTTCCAGAGCGCTGAGATTTCTAATTGTAACAGGTATATTCGCAATTGTTTCACTTTTCATCAAATCAGGCTGGAACATCACAAATACCCAAAATGCTACAGAAACTACAATACAGGCCGCCTGCACTAATATTTTATCGTTTTTTATCTTCATTTCTGCTTCTCCATTTTTCAAACAAATTTACCTTGTCGTTATCCATATAAATTCCGGATAGAAGGTATTCAAGCTCCTCTATCTGAACATTTCGGTAAAGTCTTCCCTCAACAGCATATGAGATATATCCGGTTTCCTCGGATACAATCAGGGCAACGGAATCAGATTTTTCCGTCATTCCTATTGCAGCTCTGTGCCTTGTGCCTATGTCCTTTGAGAGAAGGTTGTTTTCAGTCAATGGCAGGAAGCATCCTGCCGCCATTATTGTATAGTCTTTAATTATTACAGCACCGTCGTGCAGTGGAGTATTGGGAATAAATATATTTATCAGCAATCCACTTGAAATATTTGCATTAAGCTTTGTCCCGCTCTCAGAAATATCAGTGAGTCCTATTTTTTGTTCAAATATAATCAATGCACCTATTTTCTGCCTTGCCAGGGACGATGTTGCCGAAACAATTTCTTTTATTACCTGTGCGGATGTCTGAGCATTTTTCTCAATATTGGATAGCGAGAACGAGGTTCTTCCTATATATTCCAGCGCTCTTCTTATTTCAGGCTGAAATACAATTACCAGAGCGATAACTCCTACCTGAAACGTATGGTTCAAAATATATTTCACCATATGAAGCTCAAATAAGTCTGATATAGGAATAAGCGCAATCAAAAGAACAATACCCTTAACAAGCTGTTTTGCCCTCATGTCACGAATAAGCAAGTATCCGTGGTAAAGCACATAGTATACGATTCCTATGTCCACTATGCTGTTTATTCCAATATTCGAAAAAATTAATTTAACCTGTTCCATACCGCCACATCCCCAATTTTATTTCTGATTACTCTGCTGAGCTCCCCTGCAGCACCTTCATTTGCATTGCAGTATCCTTTAATGATCTTTGCATTCTTGCTTTTGTCTTGTCGTTTATGTCATTGCTTTCAATATATTCCATGATGGGATACACAACGTGCTCGGTGCCTCCGTCCGCTGTTGTTCCCTTGTATACCCAAAGAGGTATGTATCCTACGTCTTTTATTGTTACCTCTCCTGTTTCGCCGTTTTTCTCAATATTTATATCAACTATTACTCCATCCTCTGTATACTTGGATGTTTCTTCTCCGATTCCGTAAGGCACCAGAGTTTCTATTCTTTGGTTTGATATGAAGTTTCCCATGGAGTATATGACATACTTTGTTTTTCCGTCGTATTCCATCCTTTGTGCCGGCTGAATCACGTGAGGATGGCTTCCCAGAATTATATCGACTCCCGCAGAAAGCAACTTATCTGCAAGAACTTCCTGTCTGCCTGCCTGCACTCTGGCATATTCATCGCCCCAATGCATACTTGCAATTATTATATCGGCATTTTTTCCTTTTGCATAAGCAATATCTTCAAATATTTTTTCTTCATTTATAATATTTATCATTGAATCAAGATCTTCGGGTTTCATGGTGGATTCAAGTCCGTTTACCATTTCCGTGTATGCTAAAAATGCAATCTTTATTCCCTTTACATCCTTCATGAGAACCCTTGTTTAAGGCTTGCTCACATATGTTCCAACCGTATCCATGCCTCTTGCTTTTGTCTGTTCGATTGTTCTGATAACTCCTGCCTTCCTTGTATCAAGACAGTGGTTGTTTACAGTTGATAAAACATCAAATCCCGCTTCCTTGATTGCATCCAGCACTTCATCGGGAGCGTTGAACAACGGATAGCCCTGATATGCATAAACGCTGTTGCCTGCTGTTGTTCCTTCGAAATTGCCTATCGCTATATCTGCGTTCTGGAACAATTCCTTAACTGCCTTGAAGCTGTTCCTGAAATCATATGTCTTTGTTGCCGGGTCATATGCTCCGTCAAGCTGCGACGGATGGAACATAATATCTCCCGTGGCTTTTAAATTCACAGTTATATTTTCTTTAATTTCAGGTTTTTTCGGTTCACCGGGCTTAGGGGATTCCGTATTTTTACCCTGTTGNNAGCCGCAAAAACACATGCGATAATCAGCAGTCCTATGGACAGCAATCTTATTTTTTTTCTTCTGCGTCTGATTTTTCTGTTCATTTAATACCTCTATTTTTATATTTCATATTTAATATTAACTTACTATGAAAGATTTTGCAATAATTTAATTATTAAAAAACACTTAAAATTAATTGATTAATTTTAAAATTTTCTTGGTTTTATAAGACATTTAGGACCATGCCCCACAAGGTCATACCTGTTTTCTTTTTCCAGTGCTTTTAATACTATGTCATAGTTTTCCTTTTTATTATATTGAAGCAACGCTCTTTGCATTCTTTTTTCTTCACTGCTTTTAGGAACATAGACTTCCTCTCCCGTCAAAGGATTGAACCCCGTATNNCAATGTGCCCGGCGTGGGATAAAAATCCTGAACCTGTTCCGGTATGTGTCCCATATCCCTTATATATTCAGCAAGCTCAATAGCATCCTTCAGCCTTGAGCCCGGATGAGAAGAAATGAAGTATGGCACAATATATTGCTCTTTGTTTATTTTTTTGTTAACATCATAAAATTTCTTCACAAATTGATTATATGTGCTTATTGAGGGCTTACCCATTAATTTCAGGACATGCTCCGACACATGCTCCGGCGCCGTCCTGAGCTGACCGCTTACATGATGACAGCACAATTCATTTATGAACTCATCACTGCTGTCATATATTGCATAGTCGTATCTTATGCCTGAACGAACAAATACCTTTTTAACCCCTTCAACCTTTCTTATTTTTCTGAGAAGCTCGATATAATCACTATGGTCAACCTGAAGATTCCTGCATTTTGACGGCGTCATGCACTCTCTGTCCTTGCACACGCCACGCTTTTCCTGTTTGCTGCATGCCCTGAACCTGAAATTTGCAGTAGGGCCTCCAACATCATGTATATATCCCTTAAATTCTTTATCCTTTTTCATTCCATCAACTTCTTTAAGTATGGACTCATGGCTCCTGCCCTGGACCACTCTTCCCTGATGATATGTCAGTGCACAGAAATTGCAGCCGCCAAAGCAGCCTCTCACACTTGTTATGCTGAATTTTATTTCCTTTAATGCAGGAATTCCTCCTGAGCTTTTGTATACAGGATGATAATCCATCATGTAGTCCAAATCATATATGTCATCAAGCTCCTGCATTGTCAGAGGTTCCATAGGAGGATTCTGGACAACAAACACCGTATCATACTGCTCCACCAGTGTTTTCCCAATTATGGAATCTGTGTTTTCATATTGTATTTTAAAACTTTCCGCATATTTTTTCTTTGACGAAGCAACTTCATCATAGGCAGGCAGGAATATGGGGTCATAGGGTCTCTCTCTGTCCTTTGTCTTGTATACGGTGCCGTTGATAAAAGTGATTTCATTGACAGGTATGCCTGATTCAAGAGCCTCGGCAATCTGAACAATCGCTTTTTCCCCCATTCCGTAAACCAATAAATCCGCGCCCGAGTCCATAAGCACGGATCTTTTTACACTGTCGCTCCAATAGTCGTAGTGGCTTAAACGCCTCAAGCTTGCTTCAATTCCGCCGATAATAATCGGTGAATTCCTGTAGGCCTCTCTGATACGGTTGGAATATACACTGACTGCCCTGTCAGGCCGCATGTTTGCTTTGCCTCCCGGTGAATATGCGTCTGTATTCCTTTTTTTCTTGGACGTGGTATAGTGATTTACCATTGAATCAATATTCCCTGAGTTCACCAGGAATCCCAACCGAGGCTCTCCCAGCTTCTTGAATGAATTGATATCCTTCCAGTCCGGCTGTGCAATAATTCCCACCTTGTATCCGTATCGTTCCAGAAGTCTCGATAAAATAGCCGCTCCAAAAGAAGAATGGTCGACATATGCATCTCCTGTGACAAAAATAAAATCACATTGTTCCCATCCTCTTTTTTTCATATCATCTGTGTTTATTGGCAAAAAATCCATTTTCCCTCCGTATTCCGCTACATAAAAACAGAAGCTTACGCTTCTGCTTTTTATTGTAAATTACTCTGTAATAACCTCTACAACATCACCATTTGCTAATCCAGCAGCATTTCCTTCTTCAACATCCAGGTGCATATCCAATGCAAATGTTTCATGTGCTCTGATCAATACATTTTCAAATATTAATCCTCTCGGACCTCCAACTTTAACATTAACCAACTGTTTGTCCTTAAGGCCGTACTTTTCAGCATCTGAAGTATGCATATGAATNNCATACTGACCTGGCTGGCTTAAGTCCTTAAAAGGTGTCAGCTCATGTCCTTCACCGAATAATATATTAATATGCTCCTTGCTTAAGTGAACATGTTTGTTTGATAAACCAACTGTACATTGAAAGTTCATTATTTATTTTCCTCCGTATTTTATATTTCAAAAAAATTATAATATACATGAGAAATTTAATCAATGGTTAAATTCATTTTTTTAGAATATTAAGGTTAATTTTTCAAGCTGCTGGAAATATACCTCACCCACAGGAAATAAAAGCAGCTGATACACGTCAGCAATATGAAGTAAAAAGATACATATTTTGCAAGATGATTACCGGGCATCAATGTAGAAGTAACATAGAAGAAGATGGCTGACGCAACATACATAAATGTTTTTTTATTATTAAATACATTTTTTCTCAGATGCACTTTCTTTTTCTTAATGTACTTACCTTCACTGATTTTATTGTAGAAATACTTATTTCCGGGAAGTATGCCGGATTCTTCCGCCATCTGGAATAATTCGTCCATACCAATGATTTCTGTATTTATCTTTCCCTTATATTTCTCTAAAAATTCTGAAGCCTGCTCGCTCAAGGGAGCGGTTGATACAATATGTACAGTTCTTATACTGTTTTGCCGCATAAATACAACTAAGCTTCTTATATCTGTCTTTTCAAGCTCCATGTTGTCATAAAGCTTATATACCTTGATGCATTCAATAATTCCATCCTTTTCCGCTAAAAACATCCTTCTTCCTTTTTTGACTATACCTTTGCACCCTTTTTTTTCGAACAGAAAACCCACCAGCATTTCAAAAGCATCCGTATTCATTTCGTCAACCCTGGCTTTAAAATGCTCCTTTTTCATCCTTGATAATAATTTTTCTTTGCCGTTTCTATTCTTTTTTTCAACACCATATTTATTTATCAGAGTGTAAATAAAAAATACCTCCGACGCAATCAGAGCAGAAAAAATCATATCCTCGATAAAAATAAAGACTGCAAGAAAGGTTAATAAGCTCAGCATTATCTTGGATAACACCAGATCAGTCCTGTATCCGTAGTAATTTCTCGTTCCCAAATCCTCAGATATAAATTTCTTTTTAATATCTTTGTTATTTTCAATCATAAAAAAATCACCTCAATGAAATTATTTCCAACAGAGGTGATTTTATACCTTTAAATACCGTTTACTGCTTCCTCAAGCTTATCGAGATGCTTTATAGGGAAATATGCAAGCAGCTCTTTAAACTGTTCTACAGTAAGACCTTGAGCATGGGTATATATTTTTATTTTTTCATCCAGGCTCGCATTCATAAATTCTTCTTTGATTTCTTCAAATTTCTTTTCCATGTTTCTCCTCTTTTACACAATCTTCAATATTCTCCGGACGAAACGACACATATCATTTCAACTTTCTCGTCCGAAGGATTAAACAATTTGTGAGGAACATTAGAGCATATATAAATACTGTCACCTTCCTCAATTATTTCATTGTATTCGGCAAAATTGACTATTAACTTTCCTTTTGTTATTATTACACATTTATCAGAATCTATTATGGAAAATTTATCGCTGTCCCATGTTCCCGGATTAAGAATATATTTGTAAATTCGCATTTTCACCTTGCTTTTATATTCTTCACTTATAGGAACCAAATATTCGTACTCATTATCTTTTCCTGGCATTATTAATTTTTGCCTGTCTTCTTTTTTTGTGACAACAACATTGCTTCCGTCGTCAAAAAAATAATATGGCGAAATATTCAAACCCTTGCAGATTTTACCCAACGCAGTCAATGACGGTTCAATCAGATTCCTTTCCACCTGTGATATGTAGCTTGAGGTAAAGCCTGATTTACAAGAAAGTTCTTCTATGGTCATCCCCTTAAGCTTGCGCACCTCTCTAACTTTTTTACCATCCATAACTGTCTCCCGTAAAAATTTGTAAGAAGATATTACTCTAATTTGTGGAAATAGTCAATAATATATTGATATTTTATATTGTTGACCCAGATTGACAAAGCTATAGCCTTTTAATAATTTGTGCATATAATGAGCTATAATTAGCTATTGAGGTGTTTAAATGATAATTTCAATAAAACCTTATCACTCCAAAAACATGCTCCGCAAAAAGCTGTGTGTTCAGGACACAAATGAAAAAGCTACAGGAAAACTTATAATAAACGTGTTCGGTGATGGACGCCCCGAACCTTTATCTAATGCAATCGTAAAAGTTTCAAGGGTCACTGTATCGGGATATTATTCAGATACGGGAGAAGGCATTCTGCTTCATCAGATGTTTACAGATAAAGACGGAAAAACACCCGTCGTTGAATTGCCCATACTTAATGAACTTATGCCGACCAACAAAGACTTCTATTTTATAACCGTATATCATCCGGGCCATTACAACGCATATGTTTTATATACAGAGATCTACCAAAACATTACAACAAATCTTAATGTAACTTTAAAACCTCTGGATACCGATGATGAGAATTTTCATTTTATTATACAACCCAGAAGGTCACAGATAATGAAATAAGCAAATGACACAAATTTGTTGTAAAAAAATCCACACCCCTTTCAGGATGCGGATAAATTTTTAAATAAGCCATTCTCCCAGCAATGAACCCATTAAAGCCACTGCTGTTTTTGCAGATTCATTCTTTATGTCTATAATCGGATTTACCTCAACATACTCAGCACTTACAACTTTTTCCGACAAAGCTATCATCTCAAGTGCAAGGTGTCCTTCTCTATAGGTAAGTCCTCCCGGCACTCTTGTTCCGGTACCTTTAATATATGCAGGGTCCAAGCTGTCTACATCGAAGCTTACATGTATACCGTCAGTGCCTTCACCTGCAATTTTTATAGCCCTTTCTATNNCCAAGTTCCTTCAATACCTTTCTCTCTCCTTGGTCGAGGTCTCTGCATCCTATATAAACAATATTTTCGGCTTTTAGCTTTGCATCCTTGCCGCCAATTGATATGAGACGGTCATGACCGTATCCTAGGCTGACAGCCATAGGCATGCCGTGTATGTTGCCTGAAGGTGATGTTTCTTCAGTATTTATGTCCCCGTGAGCATCAAACCAAGACACTCCAAGGTTTTTCTTGTGCTGTAAAACTCCGGCAATTGTTCCTATTGCAATGCTGTGATCTCCTCCAAGCACCAACGGAAGCCTTCCGTCACTCATGGCATCTGAAACTTTGCTGCATAATTCCGTATTTACTCTTGCAACCTCATCCAGATATCTCAGCTTTATACCGTCGGTCAAAGGACTTAACGGTCTGTTTGCAACTACATCTCCTTCATCCTTTACTTCATATCCTATCCTTGTGAGTCTTTCCACAACTCCTGCATAGCGTATAGCTGCCGGTCCAAGACTTACACCCGGTGTGCCTGCTCCAAGGTCAATTGCAACTCCTATTAATGAAATGTTTGAATTAATTGATGGTTTCATAAGTTTTCTCCTTGTATTAACAATTTTTCTTTAGTCTATCTTTTAGGCAATACGAATTCCATGTCAAACTTAGTTCTACGGACTATACCGCCAAAATATTCAAAGCAAATACTATTCTGATTTCAATGTTACAACAACCAGCTCCGGACGGTTAAAAACACGGAACGGAAAAAGACTGTTACCCAATCCTNNTAATCCCTGATCCGGTGAAAGCACTCCTCCTAAAAACGGAATTCTTATTTGTCCGCCGTGGGCATGGCCGCTGAATACCAAATCCACCCCCGTCTCTTCATATACGTCGAAATATTCAGGTCTGTGAGAAAGGAGAATGTTAAACAGTTTTTTATCCGCCACGGCCTCATTTATGCTTCTTTTCACATATGATGTATTTTTTTTAGAATTATAATTCTTTTTGCTGAAATTAACTGAGGGATCAATAATGCCGCTTATGGATATTTCATCTCCGTTTTTATTAAATAAAACACATGAATTATCCAAAACGTTAACATTTAATTCGACTAAAGTATCCCTTATTTCATAATATCGCCCTGAAAGCTGCTCATGATTACCTGATGCATAGTAAACAGGAGCTATCTTAGTCATATTCTTTGCAAAATCTGCCGCAACCGATATATTTGTTCTTCTGCGGTCTATTAAATCACCGGTAATTACAATAATATCTGGATTTATATCTTCAATTTTATCATAGAGGCTTCCGTGAAAATTCTTATTGTGCAAATCCGAAATGTGCAAAATTTTTAAGTCCTTAAAACTTCGGGGCAATCTTTTTCCCACATAGTAGTATTTTGTTACAACAACATCGTTGTTCT
>DOON01000153.1 GCA_003514865.1 Clostridiales bacterium | reverse complement strand
TATAAATAAGCTCCTGACATATTAAATCTATTTCATCCGGTATTATTTTGTAATAATCAACATGATAGGTATCCGCATTCAGTGCCTCCTGTATTGCTGGTCCTGTGCCGTCAATTCTTTCTCCTTTTGAGCCTTTGTCACTTATTGTTAAAATTCCGGTTCTTATCATAGGGGCCTCCGTTTTAATTGCATTAGTTTTTGACTGACTGTTTTTTAAAAAAACGTCTCTGAATAGTCTATATATACAAAAGTATAACTTGAATGAAAAAAATTTTCAAGTTATACTTATACGTTCAATATTTGTTTTATGAGAGGGTTTTTCGGATTGTTAAGAACGTCATCTGCGCGTCCCTCTTCTATTATTTTTCCCTTATCCATGAAAAGTACATAATCAGCAATTCTTTTTGCCTGATAAACATCATGGGTAACTATTATTACCGTCCTTCCGCCGGATGCCATGTCCATTATGAGCTTTTCCGCCTTTATGGAGCTCTCCATATCCATTCCGGCAGTGGGTTCGTCCAGCATTGTAACCTCAGTTTCAAGAACCGCTGTCCTGAGCAGAGCAATCTTCGCCCTTTCGCCTCCCGAAAGCCAGCTTGCTTTTTTCTCCAATAAGCTCTCAACATCAAAGTAATGAAGATATTTTTCTACTCTCGTGCTTATTTCCTCTCTGCCCATCCTTTTATATCTAAGTCCGCTTGCTATGTTGTCATAGGATGTTTTTCGAAACAAATACGGTTTTTGAACAAGCATGGAAATTGAATTTCTCACCGTAACGTCAAAATCCTTCCCATTATACCTGATACTGCCGCCGCTGAGGCTATTTATTCCGGAAATGCAGCTGAGCATTGTGCTTTTTCCGCTTCCGTTTGAGCCTAATACTACATATATTCCTTCATTAAATTCAAATTTTTCCACATCCAGCACACGTGTGTTTCCGTAATCCTTGAATGCATTTTCCAATGTAATTATCAATATTATTCCCTCCCCTGAATTCTGTATAAAGCAGAATTGATTATGAAGGATATGAGCAGAAGAACTATACCGATAAATACAGCTTCATTGAAATTTCCCTTGCCTGTTTCAAGTGCAATATAAGTTGTCATCACTCTCGTCTTGCCTCTTATATTTCCTCCAACCATCATAACTGCACCCACTTCTGAAATTGCTCTTCCGAAGCCTGCGGTTACAACAGATAGAAGCTGCATCCTGCATTCGCTGATAATTGTGATTACAGTGTCTCTTTTATTTGCTCCGAGAGTTATGCATGTAAGCTCTATATCCTTGGCGGAATCTGCGACCGATGAAGCAGTAAGCCCGAAAATTATGGGCAGTACAAGAAGTGACTGAGATATTATCATTGCCACAGGAGTAAAAAGAATTCCGTAGCTTCCGAAAGGTCCCTTTCTTGAAATCAGCATATATACTAAAAGCCCCATCAACACCGGAGGTAGACTCATAAGGGTGTTAACCACCCTCATGAGCTGATTTTTAAATTTGAATTCATTTAAAGCAACAACTATACCTAAGGTAAGTCCGAATACCGACGCAATCAGTGCAGATGTAATCGTCACCCTCAGAGAAAGCATTATCACAGGGAAAATATCGCTGTATGATGCAAAAAAATCTTTAATAAATTCAAACATACTCCACCCTATTTTTTCGCATTTGGCACGAATAAAGGTTGTCCGAATTCTTTAACACCGAATTCAGCTATATGTCCCTGACCTTCAGCAGACAATATCCAATCCATGAACTCCTGAACCTCAGCTTCCTTTATAGGATACTTTTCAGGATTTACCATCATTACACCGTATTGGTTGTACATTTTATCATTCTTTTCAGTAACAATTACAAGGTCCAGTTTGTCCTTCATAGACAAATATGTAGCTCTGTCTGACAGAGTGTAGCCTTCCTTTTCTTCGGCCATCTGCAGCACTGCTCCCATACCTGCTCCTGCCTCAACATACCATTCGCCTTCAGGAGTGATCCCGGCTTCCTTCCAGTATGATTTTTCCTTTGTGTGAGTGCCGGATTCATCTCCTCTTGAAATGAATACAGCCTTGTTTTCAGCCATCAGTCGGAACGCCTCTATGGGGTCATTTGGTGCTTTTGCGGCTAATCCGGCAGGATCCTTGGCAGGCCCTACTATTATGAAGTCATTGTACATAACATCAAATCTTTCCTTTGCGAACCCATCCGCAACAAACTGTTCTTCCTGAGCCTTTGCATGTACCAGGACGCCATCCGCATCTCCATTTNNGATTTTTAGCAAGCTCAAGCGCTGCACCCGTACCTTTGGCTACAACGTTTACCGTTATTCCGGTTTTTTCTTTGAAAATCGGAAGCAGGTAATCAAGCAAGCCCGAATCCTCTGTGCTTGTTGTAGTTGCCAATATTATGCTTCTTTCTTCCTGAGGTTTTTCTTCAGGTTTCTGCGCTTCCTCAGCAGGCTTTTCAACCGGTGTTTCTGCAGGCTTTTCAGCCGGTTTTTGTTGACATGCTGACAGTGATAAAATCATCACAACAGAAAGCATTAAAATCAACAAGCTTTTCATTTTTGTGTTCATAAAAAAAACTCCTCTCTCAGTAAAATATCGCAGTCTCACCACAATTGTGAATCTGCGTCCAACCGCCAACAGGCAGGTCATAAGAAAAGAGAACAGCCATCAAGTCCTCCTTTCCAAACGGGAGGCCCGAATGTTTCCGTCCGGACCCTGTCGTCTTGTTATTCATAGCATAGCCTTAGATTAACAAGCTCGGAGAAATATCCCATATATTTAATATTAAGGATAATTACGAGAATTGTCAATCTAATAAAAAAAATACCTCCACGTAGATAATCTAATTTTTAATTAATTAGACTGTCTACTTTGGAAGTATCATATCATCCACATGCACTTTTTACGGATAATTTATTCTTTTCTTCTCCTTGCTTCATCCGCAGCATAACGAATAAATTCATCCACTGTCGGTATATCACCGTTGCGCGGAACTCTTTCCTGATATGCCCTTGTAATACCATTGTCGGTGCTGTTGTATGCTTCATTGATAGCTGCCTGCATTTCGCGTTTTATCTCTGCAACCGTAACTCCGTTTTTTCTTGCTATCTTTCGATATATCTTTCTCATGCTCATAAAAATTCCTCCAATGTTATATACTATAAAAAAAGTGGACCGATATTAGTCCCATTATAGCAGAAAGCGACATTAGAATAAAGAATAAAAGGACTGAAATCAGTCCAAAATATTAATGAGGATAATATGGGTGAGCAAAAAATTAAATCAGATAGTTTAATTTCAATCGGAAAAAATATACGCGAGATAAGAATCTCTAAAAAGATAGGGCAGACCGAACTGACACGCTTATTGGATTTGCAGGGAATTTCCATTACCCGCGAATCGTTGGTAAAAATCGAACGCGGAATACAGCACATATATGCTTCTCAGCTGAGGGGAATCAGAGACGCGCTGCAAACAACCTATGATGAGTTATTAAAACAATAAAGCTTCTACTATTGCTATAGTTCATTATTAAATAAAACTTAATTATGCTTCACAAAAAAACTCGGTTTCAATCTGTTGTTGAAACCGAGGAATATTTATTTAAATCAATTTATCAAGAGCCTGCTTCAAATCGTTTATTATGTCTTCTGGGTCTTCAAGCCCCACCGAAAGTCTTACCAGTCCCTCGGAAATTCCTGCAATCGCTCTTTCCTCAGGTGTATAGGGTGAATGAGTCATGGAAGCGGGATGCTGTATCAGTGTTTCGGTATCACCCAAACTTACTGCAAGAATACAGAGCTTCAGGGTATTCATAAGCTTTCTTCCGCTTTCCAGCCCTCCCTTTACCTCAAAGGCTATCATTGCTCCGGACAGCTTCATCTGCCTTTCTGCAAGCTCCTTTTGAGGAAAGCTGTTCAATCCCGGATATGCAACACCTTCTACAGCCGGATGTCCCTCTAGAAACTCCGCCACCTTCTGTGCGTTGGCACAATGCTTTTCCATTCTTATTTCAAGAGTCTTCATTCCTCTGTTAATTAGATATGCGTCAAATGGACTGAGCACCGAGCCTGTCATATCCTTGATTCCTACAAATCTCACCTTGTTTATGAAATCTCTCTTTCCTGCTGCAAATCCTGCAATAACATCTCCGTGGCCGTTTAAATACTTCGTTGCGGAATGCACCACCACATCTGCTCCGAGCTCTATGGGCCTCTGAATGTAAGGAGTGCAGTATGTATTGTCAACCACAACTATACAGCCTGACCTTTCATGGGCTATCCGTGAAATTTCTCCGATGTCCGAAATAAGCATGTTGGGATTTGCGGGGCTTTCCAGATAAACAACCTTTGTGTTTGGTCTCATTGCTTTTCTGACATTTTCGGGATCAGATGTGTCCACGAAAGTTGTTTCAACGCCAAACCGCGATAACCCATGAGTGAGGAATGCAAATGTACAGCCATAGAGTGTCTTTGCGGCAACGATATGATCTCCGCTGTTTACCGCAACCCATATGACCGATGTTATGGCTCCCATTCCCGATGACATTGAAACTGCAGCCTCTGCATTTTCCAGGCATGCAAGCTTATCCTCAACCTGCGTGCTTGTGGGGTTTCCAAGCCTTGTATATATATATCCTTCTTCTTCCAGAGCAAATCTTCTTCCGCCCTGCTCAGCAGAATCAAATATGAATGTGGACGTCTGATAAATAGGCGTTGCCAAGGCACCATACTCATTTTTCCTGTAGCCTCCGTGCACAGCTTTTGTTGCAAATTTCATTTCCTTCAGATTTTCGTTATCCATAAATAATAAATACTCCTTTTTTAATAATTTGCTATTTGCTTTATATCAATTCCATATTTTTTCATCCGGTTTATTAAAAGCGTGTGTGTCACATTGAGATTTTTTACCGCCTCTCTTATGCTCCTGCTCTGCCTGAGACCTTCAATAATTTTCTTTTTTTCCAGGGATTCAAGGTAATCCTTCAGAGAATTTATATCCGAATTTTCATGCGGAACTATATCATAATTCAGGAATATATCCTTAGGCATAATGTACTTTGCCGTTGNNGCTTTTTCATTGCATCTCTGTCTATGCCGTCAATTTCTTTGCTGTACCTTTTGACATGAATTCCCGCAAAATATTCATACAGCACCGGTATATCCTCCTTCCTTTCCCGAAGGGCCGGAATATGTATACTGAAAATATTGATTCTGAACAACAGCTCAATGCGAAATTCCCTGTTCTTCACCATTTCGTCAATATTCTGATTTGTGGCAGANNTTCATATCCGAAAAGCTCGCTTTCAAGAAGCTGATCCGGAATTGCAGCACAATTTATTGCCACAAAAGGTTTCATTTTTCTTTTGCTTTCATTGTGTATAGCTCTTGCAAAAAGTTCTTTTCCCGTGCCGCTTTCTCCTGTTATGAGAACCGAGGAGTCGGATTTGGAATAAAGCTTTCCCTGCCCAATAGCCTCCAACATCTTGCTGCTTTCGGCGATTATGTCGCTGAAGGTTATAGGATTGTCATATCTGTTATAAACGTTTGCATCAATGTCATAAAACGATAATAGGAAGCTGCTTAGAACCCCCTCCTCATTGGCAACGGACTGAAGATTAACTTCATACATCTGATTT
>DOON01000143.1:333-11719 GCA_003514865.1 Clostridiales bacterium | reverse complement strand
ATATACCATAGTTCCCACCATTTCAAGATGCGCCAGCTCCTCTGTTCCTATATCACTCAATGTTGCGATTGCCTCGGGTGTAATCATTGTAAATCTCTGGCTTAAATATCTCAGTGACGCCCCCAATTCTCCGTCCGGACCGCCGTATTGAGAAATAATGAGCGTTGCCATTGCAGGGTTTGGATTCTTTATTCTTATTGGATATTGTAGTATCTTGTCATATGACCACATATATATTCTCCTTTCCTAAAGCTTAAAGTTTGCATCTGGTTCCCAGGGCCACGGCTCGTCAATCCACTGCCATGGATATGGACTGAGCGAATCATCCTGACTGATCATTCCATAGTTTTTATTATACTCATCTTTTAGCATTCTCATCTGCCTGACAAATGCATTTCTTTTTGCAATAGCTTCCCGGTCAGAAGGATGTGTATTGAGATATAGCTGAAGATCCTCAAGCATCATATGGACTGCTGAAATTTCTTTTCTTAATTCCATAAAATTATTATTAGCCATTTTTTCCTCCCTTACTGAGCCCTATTCCTGGACTTTCCGTCATATGGGCTGTAAAGCTCGGGAAATGCCGTCCCTTTAGCCAATGCCTCAACCGGATTGAAAAGTTCACACATAAACTGATACGGAACGTATGCTGCAGCCAGCCTTACATTTTCAATCACCATTTCCTGAGACACACAATTCTTCATATTAGGAACATTCATGGGATTTTGCGGGTTCATTCCGTAAATGTTATCTCTTGGTCTTATATTATTTACCATTTAAGGCTCCTCCTTATATTTCATTATTTTATAATATGGGAAACATATTTATTTGTTACTTAGCCATATGTTTATTAATGTTTAAAAAAAGCATAATAGTGGTATAACATTGATATATTTATAATAAGGAGGAAAAAATGTACAAAGAAGAACTGTCAATAATTTCTCAGGCTATTTTAAATGAAATCGAGGGATATGAATTTTACAGACTTGCCGGAGCACAGGCCTCTTCGGAAGGAACTAAGGCCGCTTTCACTGAACTGGCAAATGAAGAATTGAAGCACGCCGAATATCTTAAGGCATTGTGGCAAAAACTCAGCGACGGCGGTGAAATGAAGGTTGAAGATATTCTTTCGTCAGGAATCGAAATACCTTCTCCTGAAATTTACCGTTGGGATAAGGTGGATAAAACCGGCTCATCTGTTGCCATGTCTATTTTTGGAATAGGCATGCAGATGGAGCAAAATTCCATTAAATTTTATGAGGAAGCAAAAAATAAGGTTGCATCAGATGCAATCCCGGCGCTGATTGAGTTGCTGATTGGCTGGGAAAGGGTACACTTGAATCAATTCGCTGAGCAATACAGCCTTTTGAAAGAAGATTGGTGGGCAGAGCAGGGATTTGCTCCGTTTTAACCTGTCTGGCGTTGAATATAAACATAATTCTAATAAACTTTTTAAAAATAAAATTAATAGAGGACCGATGTGAAACTACCATCAGTCCTCTATTTTTATAAATCGTATGAGCTTAGGCTGTTTTTTTAGCCTTTTTTACTTTGTCCATATTATCGTTTTGTCCGATACCAAGAAGTATGGTTGCAAACATTACTGCAAGCATGGCATATGCATAGAACACATAAGGTGTAATCTCAAGAGCCACAAGCGGTGCATTGCTGTCTGCAGCAAATCCAAGAGTGTAAATCATTGCCGGTGTCCACGGAAGACTGTAAACAAAAGTGTTAGACTGTGCATCAAGCAAATTGGCCACTCTGTATGGGCTTATATTGTGTCTCTGACCCAACGGTTTTGCAAATGAAGCTCCAACTGCCAGTATTGCAGGTGCATTTAGTCCCATTAGAGCTGACAATAGTATTACCATTACAGAGATTGTTATTTCTGATCCTATTCTCGTATTTGTAACCTTGTTCAATGCATTCAGAAGCTTAATGTCTCCCTGCCCGTTTCTCATTACGGATATTGATCCAAACAGCAGCAATGCCAATATACAAACCTGAATCATACTGCTGAGACCCGATTGAATTACTCCGCCTATAGCACGGTCAAGTCCTTCTCCGGAAACTGTTATTAATGCAGGTTTAACAGCATTCACAGCGTCAATCTGAATAATGTCAAAAAGACCTGCAGCCACTCCGGTTACCGCTCCAACCACTGAACCAACTATAGTTGCAATAATTATATCTCCTGATTTTACCGCAACGATAATCGTCACAATTACAGGTATGAACATAATCAGAGTCATAGGATTGTATTGGAATGCTTCAGCTGATATTCCCGTATTAATCTTGCTTGGGCTAAAAATCAATATACCTAAAATTGTCAGAGCTCCTGCAGCAAATGCATATTTAAGCCTTGATCTTACAACGCCGGGAACGTCAACCCCTTGTGAAGTAGCAGAACATATGGTTGTGNNATTTGCCCCTGCCACAATAGGTGGATATGCTCCCAATGCAACAGCCGCTGGATAAAGAACACCCATACCTGCCGCAATAGTACCGAAGCCTGTACCGGTTGCCGTTGCAAAAATCGCTGATGCTATAAATGCTATTATGGTAAACGCAGTGCTTCCAACACCCATGTTAGCCGCTATTCCAGCTATACCTGTTGCCAGACCTGATTCTCTCAGAATTCTTGAGAACACACCTGCAAACAGCCAGCACACCACAGGTATGAGCGCTTCCTTGCTGGCAATTCCATCAATTACAGTGTTTGAATAATCTTGCTTGTTCTTAGCAAAGAAAAATCCCACAACTATTGCCATGAAAGCTGGTATCCACAGAGCTCCGTCTGATATGGACCCAAAATGAAACGTAGTGGTAATAATCNNCATCCATTCTCCGCCATAAAACTCCAATTTCTTTTCTTTTAATTCCATAGTTTCCTCCATAAATAATATAGTTCATTTATATATGAGCAAATTTCATGCCAAGAGAATTGAAGCTAAAATACTGCAATTCAATTGAAAATATAAAAAACTGCCTGGAATTAATTTTCACATGGAAATATTTTTCCCGGCAGTCTTTTTCCTATTTCAAATCATATTCGATAATCTTGTTGAATACCTGCCTCCTGCTTATGTCCATAATTTTGGCGGCATGGGTAATATTATTATTGCAGCTTTTTAAAACCTTGCTTATGTACTCAATCTCAAAATTTCTTTTTGCATCCTTGTAGCTTGTCATGATTTCAGATAATTGTTCATTGTTCCTAACGCTGTTTTCACATTTAACGCTGTTAAATATATTTCCCTTTAATATGCTTCCTCCTGAAAGAACAACCATTCTTTCTATTATATTTTTTAGCTCTCTTATATTACCCGGATAGCTGTAATTCAGAAGCTGCTGCATGGTATCGCCGTCGATCTCTTTAATACCTCTCCCCGTTTCCTTGTTAAACCTGTTTACAAAAAAGTAAATCAAGTCCTCTATGTCTTCCTTTCTGCTCCTCAAAGGAGGAATTTTTATTTCAATGGTATTTATCCTGAAGAACAAATCTTCACGAAACTTTCCTTCCGAAACAGCCTTCGCCAGATTCTTGTTCGTTGCTGAAACCAGCCTGAAATCGACATCGATAAGCTTGTTGGAGCCAATTCTTTCTATCTGCTTTGTTTCAAGGACTCTGAGAAGCTTCACCTGGGTNNCCTATTTCATCTAAAAAAACCGTTCCGCTGTCAGCTTCTTCAAGATGACCGACCCTTGTTGAAGTTGCACCTGTAAACGCCCCCTTTTCGTGTCCGAAAAGCTCAGACTCTATGAGCCCTGACGAATAATATCCGCAATTTATTGGTATGAATGGCATATTTGACCTATTGCTGCTGTCGTGTATCATGTGAGCTATTATCTCCTTGCCTACACCTGATTCACCTGTAATTAAGGCGGTAGAGCAGCTTTCGGCAACGCGCCTTACAATCTCATACACCTTCTGCATCTCTTTATTTTTACTGGTGTACAAATATCTGCCTTTCTTGCTGTTCCTGTTGTACTCATTAATACTGCGCAAAGAAAAAATCCTATTCACCTTTTCTATTTCAAGGATAAGCTCTTCAGGATTATGACTTTTGATGAAATATCCGAATGCTCCTATCTTCATGGATTGAACGGCAGTCTCAATGCTGCCGTATCCGGTAACCATTATTATTTCAATGTCCTTATCATATTTATCCTTTATTTCTCTAAGGAATTCTACTCCGCTTATTCCCGGCATCATAATGTCGCTGATTATCAAAGGATAGCACTCCACATCAAGCATCCTGTAAGCTTCCTCTGCTGAAGCCGCTGTCTCAATTCTGTATCCTTTCCTTGTAAGAAGCATTCTGTATGTTTCTCTGTAGTCCGCATCATCATCAACTATTAAAATTTTAAATAAACCCGTCACTTACACTCTTCCTCTCTAAGGGCAGTCTTATGACAAATTCGGTGCCTTCACCCAATCTGCTGTTCACTTCTATTTTCCCCCTTAATTTCTCAACCTCCGAATACACAATGAAAAGGCCAAGCCCTGTACCCTTGCCTAGCTCCTTGGTTGTAAAAAACGGATTGAATATATCACCCAAATATTTTTCATCTATTCCGGTACCGCTATCCTTACAGATTACAGTCAATACTTCATTTTCAATATAAATGCTTATATTGACTTCTCCCTCATAATCAATTGCATCTATCGAATTTGAAAGCAGATTTAATATTATATGTTCAACGCTTTCGGCATTAATAAATATTTCCTGCCTTATGCTATTTACAGTAATCCTTATGTTCTTTTTCTTAATTATGTCGTCATGAATCTCAATGAGCTTCGAAACAACCTGATTCATATCGACAGCATTTGTTGAATTGCTTGACAGTCTTGAAAAATTAAGTATGTTGTCTATAATCTTGCTTGCCCTCTCCACTGCGGTGTCTATGAAATCCAGAGATTTACGAGCTGCTTCATCTGCTTTATCATTAATCCTCACAAGGTAGCTCTGAGTGCGTATTATTCCCAGTGGATTTCTTATTTCATGTGCCATTCCGGCAGCAAGCTGGCCAACCGCAATCATTTTATTGCTTTGAAGCATCTGGTTTCTGTTTATTTTATCCATGGTTATATTCTTTATTGATACAAGCACTGTCATGCTTGTACCCTCAAGGCTCTGAAAATTCATTTCATACACCTCGTTGTCGACAGACGTTTCTTGTTTTATGTCATATCCGCATTCTAAAGCATCATTGAGCATGCAATTACTGCAGTCGTGGCAGAATTTACCCAAGTAGTCTGCGCAATTGCTTCCATCAGCTGAATTCTTTAAAATTCCGAGATAATCAGCAAAGCTCTTGTTGATTTTTAAAACATTCTTATCACAGTCAACCACAAGCATAAATTCCGATATGCCGTCAAATATTATCTGCAGCTCATTTCTGCTGTGCTCCAGTTCTCTGGTTCTTTTCTTTACTTGTTGCTGCAAAGAGAAATTATTCAACAAAATAAGAGCAAATATGCAGCCTGCTATCAAAGCTGTCACAACAACACTTTCAACTATATCGTCCCTGCTTTTGCTGTCAAGTAGCGGTGTTGAAATTCCAAACCACTTCTGCTGTATCTTTTCAAGTTGTCCTTTTCCGTTTATCTGCCTTATGGCCTTATTCAAAATAGGAACAAGCTCCGGCCTGTTTTTAGAAACTCCCAGCACAACTTCTTTTTGGTACAATATTATATTTGAATACCGTGGATCGTTGTTGGCGTTTCTTTCAACAAGCAAGTATGTGATAATAGGTTCATCACCAATTACCGCATCCACCTCACCTTTTAAGAAAAGCTCAAATCCTTCTTCCACATTGCCTGTGTAAACAAGCTTTGCACCTGGATAATTTTCAGACAAATATCCATTGGCATAATCTCCTCTTTCTGTTGCAATAGTCATATTGTTGATGTTGATTGTATCAGCGCTTTGGGAAGACTGTGTCATCAGCACTGTCCTCAGATTGTATATGGGCTCAGTGAATAAATAATACTTCGCTCTTTCTTCGCTTATGAACATATCACATATTTGTGTGCTGCCTTCCTTCAATGCACTCAATGCTTCATCCCACTTCATGGGCACGGTCTGAATATCAACCCCAAGCTCCAGTGACAATTGATTTATATAGTCAACCACCACACCCTTGTATTGGTTGTCTATATTATCCACAAACCTAAGAGGCGGTGCATTTTCATTGGCCGCATATACTATGACATCCTGCCTCTTAAGCCACATTTTCTCGTCGCTGCTTAAATGCCTATCATTTCTGTCGTAAAAATAAAATAATGTGATACAAATTACAATCAGTACCGTGAATATTATTGTTTTTTTATTTTTTGTATATGCTTTGAAATTCATATACTTTCTTCTAAAAGCTTAAGGATTTTTTCAGTGCATCTTTTTCCGCCGCATGGGCCGCTTCCTGTCCCCGTTGCTTTCTGAACCTCCGACAATGTTGTCGCACCATTTGCTATTGCCTTTTTAATAGTTGCTCTCGATATTCCCTTACACAGACATATTTTCGTCATCTTATCCATTATTTCCGCATGTTTATCCTGTTCCATCTTATCTCCTCATCACATAATAGCTCATTACATTTTCGTCTTCAAATCCGCATGATTTATACAAATTAAGAGCATTTCCGTTATCTGTATCTACCTGAAGGATAACCCTCTCCGCACCCATTTCAATGAGTTTTTCAACCGACCAAATGAGCAGTTCCCTTCCATAACCCCTTCCTCTGTATTCAGAAAGTACACCAAGACCGTATATTCCTCCCGTGCTATCATTTAATTCTATCCGTACGCTGCCTATGTTCCCATTATCAGCTTCTGCAATAAAGGTTCTCCCATTGGCAATATTCTCCGCAAGAGCTGTGTCTCCTTCCCTTATAATAATTCCAAAAAAATCATAATTCATTTCTGATATTATTTTGGCGTCGCTTTCAGCAGCTCTGCGTATATTCAGAACACTTGCACACTGCTGTGGAAACAGCTCTCTGTTCAGAATCATATCATATTCGGAATGGTGGTATTTTTGAGAAAACTTCTCAATGAAGCTAATGCCGGAGTGAGATTTATTGTCACAGAGCAGAAGTATTTCATCACTTTTTCTTTTATTACATTCATCTTGCACCAAAGTAAACAGTTGTGTGAAAATCCCCTTATTCCTGTACGCAGGGTGAACCATTCCGGTAATCTCCAAATCATCACCGCCGAAATTGCTGATATTTATATATCCTGCAAGCTCGTTTTCCACATAATACATGAATTCATTGAGCTCAACCTCTCGCTTATTAAGCTTCTCCGCATTTTCCAGCCTGTAATCCAATTCTAACTTAAAAGATAGGCTGTCATATTCAGCGCATAATTCTTCTAAATTTTTCAATACATCATAGTCGTTTTTGTCAATACAGCTTTTAAGTACGATTTTTGAATTTTTTATCATATTAATTTTGCTCAGCCCCTCAACTGTAAATTTTTATCAAATTTAATTATAATATAGGACAACGAAATTTACCATTACATTTTGAGTTATACTGTTTTAATTTATACGTGCGGACAAATCTTTGTCCGNNACTAATTCGCTCCAAGGGAACTGATTTAATGCGAATTAGTATTAATTTCAAAATCAGAGGGCTCATATTCAAGCCCTCTGATAGTTATTCGTATATATTTACTTTTCTGTCTCCAACCATATCCATATTCAGATATTTTTCATGCCTCTTCGGAATTGTAACAACATCCGGATTTCCGTCACTTATGAATCTTTCTCTCTTATTGTTTTCATATGACCTGAAGTAATCGTACATTCCGCAGTTATCAACGTTTATCTCGCTTGCCGTAACTCTGTAAAGGCTTGTAAAATTAGTCAATATGTCAAAAGGTGAATAATCGGGTCTCCAACCAACATCAAGAACAGCTATGTTCTTATATCCATTTCCTTCATATTCTCCCTGGAGGATACTTTGCAAAAACTCATCTTTTGGATTGCTCCCATGAGGAAGAGCCAATGTTTCGACAGTGTAATCAGGCAGGGACTTCTTGATTATATTATTCACAGCGCCTATTTCAATTATAATTTCCTTATCAGTAAGTGTTGCAAGCTCATAGTGGCTGTATGTGTGATTTCCTACATCATATCCGTTTTCAACAAGCCAGTTCAGCTTTCTTTCCGCATATTCTTCCTGACCAAAAGCACTTGAATTCAGGAAAAAGCTCGCCGTAACGTCGAAGTCGGGATATTTCTGCTTAAATTCCTCTAATATTCCTACTGCGCAGTCAGGATCAATAACAAGCTCTCCGTTTTTCTCAATATAATTGAAATTATTTTGTCTCCCGTCGTCAAAGGTTAAAATTATCGGAGTGTATCCTGCCCTGGTCTTTATCTCTCCCTTTGCATAATCGTTTAAACTTATCATTTGATATTTATTGTCATACATATACTGCAGGTCACTGCGGAAATTATCGTAGTTGCGCTGCCACACCGACTCCTCTTTTCCGATACCGTGGTACATGAGAATCATTATTTCTCCTAATTCATTTGGCTCCAACGACAAGTCAATGGAAGCAACAGGGTCTGTTTCTTCATCTGTCCCCTCCTCTTCCTTCTGTTCTTGTTCACTTTTGCCTTCTTCCTTATCTTGCTGATTTGCCTCGACAGCATTTTCATCTGTGTTATCCGGCACATTTGGAACACTTTCTTTTCCCTTTCCGCATCCCGCCAAAATCAGGAGCAGTACTATTATTGCAATTATAAAGCTCTTTTTCTTCATTTTTAACCCCTAAAATTTTTCTTGATTTAATTTTATATTATTATATCCCAAAAGTCTATAAGAATAATTTTCATTATTATGTTGTTATTAGTTTTTAATTTGATATAATATATCTATAATGTATGCGGAGGCAAAATTGAGCGGTAACAAAATTGCACAGGACAAATTGAAACTTTTATATATTTTTAAATATATCAATATGCCCTTGACCAATATGGAAATCACAAATTTTATATTGGACAACGACATACTTGATTATTTTACATTGCAGCAGCTATTAAAGGATTTATGCGATTCTGATTTTGTTGTTATGAGTTCTAAAAGCGGAAATGAATACTATAATATATCTGAAGCCGGTATATCCGTTCTGGATATGTTTGGTGAAAAACTGCCGGATTACTTCCTCAAGCAGGTTGAAAAGAACTTTTCAGAATTGAAAATGGAAATTAAAAAAAATCGCGAATTACTGGGGCACTACTACAAGAGAGCCGAAGAGGAATATATCGTCTCCCTTCAGGTCATGGAAAATGAATCCATCATTTTCAGTCTGAGCGTCAATGTCCCTGATGAAGATTTAGCCAAGAACATATGCAAAAAATGGGATTCAAATCCTGAATATATTTTTTCCAGCATAATAAAAACACTTACTTCTGATGCTAATTAATGATTTTAATGCAGCACGGTGAAAAATCAAGTGCTATTATCTTTGAAACATTCAAGCTGTCACTGTCAACAGCAGATATATTGTTCTTTTTAGAGTTCGTAACATATATGAACTTCTCCCCTGCCGTCAAACTCTCGGGATATCCTCCGAGAAAGACGGTTTTTATTGTTTCTTTTTTTGCCGTATCTATCACATATAAATTTTTGTCAATTATATTAATGACGTACAGCCTGTTCCTCAGATAATCAATTTTNNGGTGCCATTCCATCTAATGTAAGTACCTTTTCGATTTTTCCAGATTCTGCATCAATGAAATTTATTTTGCTGTGCACATTTCCGTTTATAAAATATGTCATCACAATGATGCTATCCCCCGCCCGAAGCATGTGCATGGGCATGCCGTCTGTGGTAAAGCGCACCACCTGTTCCCTATCCGAATAACCTATTATTTCATTTTCTTCGTAGCAGCATGCGTAAAGCATATTTTTATCCTGACTGTACAGAACGTCATGAGGCTTTATCCCTGCCGGAATTGATTCGGTCATTGCAAACGAGCATAAATCAATGACAGATATATTGTCAGATTCGAAGTTCGCCACGTACATGTCATTCATGTTTATGCACATGTGGCGCGGATCTCTGCCTACAGTTTCTTCGGACAATTCATTTGATACATAATCGTATTTATATATTTTGTTGTTGTATGAATCTGCCAGGTATACAGAGCTGCCGGAATTCATAATACTGTGTACGGCAGATTTTTCTTCCTTGCCCAAATAAACTGCTTTCCTGCAAATATAATCCTCACCCTGCAGTTCAATTATAAATAGCATAAGTCTGCCCTGATAAATTCCCGTTACAGATATTATATCATCATACTTCACAGCAATCACCTCCATATAGTCTATGATATATTCATAAAGAAGTGAAATGTTTTGTAAAAAATGTTTTAATTTCAGATATGAGGGTATTATTATTATATATTAAAAATTAGTGAGGAGAGAATATGTTAAAGGAAAAAATATCAAAACTGTTAAACGAACAGATAAATAAAGAATTGTACTCGGCATACCTATACTTGGCTATGTCAAACTACTACATCGAAAACGGATTGGATGGATTCGGAAACTGGTTTTATGTTCAGGCACAGGAGGAAATGTCTCATGCGAATCTTTTCATGCAGTATCTGCAAAACAACGGAGAAAAAGTAACTCTTGGGCAAATTAATGCTCCGGACATTGCTTTTACAGATTTCAATGTTCCCCTTGTTGAATCATTGAAGCATGAAGAATTTGTAACCGCATCTATAAACAATATATATGATGAAGCATCTCAGGTTAAGGACTACAGAACAATGCAGTTCCTTGACTGGTTCATTAAGGAACAGGGTGAAGAAGAGAAAAATGCCGACGAGCTTATCACTAAGTACAAGGTTTTCGGATTTGATTCAAAAGGGCTTTACATGCTTAATTCAGAGCTGGCAGCAAGAGTTTACACTGCACCTTCACTCGTATTGAATTAATGCTTAAATTTGATTAATAATAAGAGGCTGAATGAATTCAATCAGCCTCTATGTATTTTTTGGACTTTTCATCGCATATTTGCATATTCTCGCCGCACATTCTCGCCCCTCATCTCAACAGGCAGCCTGCGAACAAGCTGCCGCCCAGATATATTCCAATTAAACATTTGAACTAGCAGCAGGTCTTGGTATGCATATTTTCGTTCCCACAATGAGGAAATTTGCAGGCCTTAACGTAGGATTTGCTATGAGCAGCTGAGACGGCGTCAGATTATTTGCCGTTGCCACAGTTGACAAGCTGTCCCCTGTCTTAATAACATATTCGACAGAGTTAGGTGAGCATGCCTGATAGGTTCCTGGAGGTATGCAAAGCTCGGTTCCCGGCACTATAACATTATAATTGAAGTCCGGGTTCGACT
>DOON01000143.1:0-229 GCA_003514865.1 Clostridiales bacterium | reverse complement strand
TTCCCTGTGCAATGGTAACTACTGTTCCGAAAGGGCAGCCTGCCGGTACATTTGGAATGCATATTTCCTGACCTACCTTCAGGTCATATGGGTTTGCATTTGGATTTGCCTCTAAGAGCAAGTTAAGCGGAAGGCTGTATCTCTGTGCTATATTGTAGAAGCTGTCTCCTTCCCTTATGATATAGTATGCTCCATTAATGCATGGAGGTCTCTCCGGCACTTTTGGCAC
>DOON01000170.1 GCA_003514865.1 Clostridiales bacterium | reverse complement strand
CTGGTGTTAGCAGAGCGCAGCATAAATACGGCACCATAGCTCACAAATGTTGCAAACCCTGCACCATTAACACCAAATTTAGGTATCAGGATGAAATTGAGGATAATATTTATCAATGCACCTATGAAGGTTGTTATAAGAGAAAGATTACTTTTCTTTTCAACAAAATGAATGCTTCCCAAAAATGTTGCAAGACATGAGAAAGCCGTTGCCATAACTAAAAACGGAACATACTGCCATGACGCGTAAAAGGCATTTGAAACCAGCACTCGCGTTATTACCTTTGCAAATAGAATGAGCACCGATGCGGAAACAAAGACAAGGGATGAATAAGCTTTGAAAACATTGGTGAAAAAATGCTCTCGATATTCCGTATCCTTTTCAGATACTGCCGACAGCTGCCATGCCTCTGTGAAAATGCTGGACAGCAGTGTTATGAGGGTCGGAATTTTATATGATATGGCATACAATCCGTTTGCCTCCGCTCCCAGCATATAGGCAACAATGTATCTGTCAGATACATTGGTTATCCACCAGAAGATTGTTGAAGGTATAAGAGGTACAGAGTACTTAATCATGTTTACAAATGTAGATTTTTTTCGGGGCTTTAATTTAATGAACCTATGCAGCTTGGCGGCATTAAACAAGAAAAGCACAGATAAAAAATCAGATGAAATTATGGCGTAAATATATCCGTTTATACCCAGCTTAAATACCACAAGATATAAAATATTAAAAGCAATTGTTGTTATAGTGCTTAGCACTCCATCAAAGGAATACAGCCTGACAAGCTGCTTCGAGCGTATAAATTGCGAACAGAGTGAACGGAGCGAGGACATAAGAATAAAAATGTATATGAGTGAGGTATAGCCTGAAATATATTTAATATTGGAGAGGATGGGGCTCAATACCAAAAATATTGCGAATCCTCCTAAAATCGTAAACAGACCTGACGAAAAAACATCGCTGGAGCTGTTGCTTTTATCCAGCCCAAATCTTATTACACCATTTGCTATGCCAAGCGACATTATGGGAATAAGCAAATTTGCTGTTTGAACAATTAAGTCCACAACGCCGTAATCAGCATTGGTGAGCACCCTTGTATACAGGGGCAGCAGAAAAAATACCAGCAGCTTTGAGCTGAAGGTACCTAAAGCAAATATAAATGTATTATAAATAAGAGTTCTGTATTTGTTCAATTTTGTTCTCCGATAATAGATGCATGAAATTTATCTCCACAACTATTATAAACAAAATTAAAATAATTGCAACCTATTATAACAGGAGACTATTTCATTACAAGATACAGTCCGGTTATCATAAGTGATAGGCCTATAATTTGAATAAGTTTGAATTTGATGCTGAACAGGAAGGTGTCCATAAAAAAGCTGCTTACAATTTGAGAGGTAATTACAATTGTAAATGTTAAGGTTACACCCAATTTAGGTATAGATACAGCTAAAAAATAAATTGCCAAAGCGCCAAATATTCCTCCTGCCGACCATATGGCAGAAGTGCTTGTTATTTTGCCGTATTGATTTAGGCCGCCGCTTAAAATATTAATGATAAGCATGGTTGCAGAGCTTACTATCATGCTGTGCAACGTTGCTGTTCTTGGTGTAATGGATTTTCCCAATTCTGAGGTAGCAGCAGCTTCCAGGGTTGTAAATAAGCCGGTCAGGATAGCAAGTGTAAATGGAATTATTTCTTTCAAGACATACCTCCTGTTAATAGACCTATATAAAAGTATTATGTTAATGCAGAAATTATTACATTGCAAATATTCTCGTATTTGTAATAAATGCATTATATAAAAATCATTTTAAGAGATACTATTAAAATGATTTTTATATGGAGGAAAAGAAATTGTTCAAAAAATTAAACTTGAAATTATTAATTCTATCGGTGTTCATATTATCCGCTGCTTTTTCTGTAACTGTTCATTCTTTGCAAAATGCAGAGAATATTGATAATGAGGCTTCAAGAAAGGAATTTGAGAGAATTTATAACATTCGTTCCAGTTGCCTCGTATCAGGTGACACAGGCCCGCTGAATGAGTTGTTTGATACCTCCCGGAAATATGGAGTTTATTCTTTGGACCATGAGATTAAACGGGTGTTGTATTTAAAAGACTGGTCTCGTGAAAGAGGTATACAATTTAAAAACATAGAATCTACGGTGAGAATTAAAAAGGCAACATCTACAGGCGATATTATAAAGGTTTCATTGGAGGAATCATATCGGTTTGATTATANNTATATTTATGATGATGATCCGAGCCTCACATTAAATTCCTTCGGTGTAGGAATACGACATACGGCGAAGATAATTAAAAATCAAGGAGAATGGGTTATTTATCAGGACTGGTACACAGATTGCTTTGAGGATGCCTTGCAATCATATGAGCCCGGCAGCGCTGCCGTGTTCGGAAATTCAGACTTTGAGCTGCCGGTAATGAGCGGATTTCTGACTGCTGTGAGTAAAACGGGCTACAACAGAGAAAGAGCGGTCGCGTATGCTGATAAATACTGCGGAACAGCGTGGGGAAGTGGAAACGATTATAAATATAACCCTAGGTATATGGATTACAACGGAGCGGGAGGAGACTGTACAAATTTTGTTTCTCAGGTATTGGGGGACGAAGAAGCAGGAGGATTAAAGCAGGATACCACATGGCTTTGCAGTTTTCCGAAATACGGAAGAGGATCTGGAAGCAGCGCGTGGGTAAATGCAGATGCGTTGAAAAATTACTTGATTTACAGCGGAAAGGCAAAAGTGATTAAGGTCGGTACATATTCCGAGCTGACGGCACAATCTGAAGGAGGCTCCGGAGCACCTGTTTCAAGTCTGTGCCTTGGTGATATTATTTGTTATGAAAAAGGAAGAGGAAATATTGATCACTTCGCTGTTGTAACAGGATTTGATTCTAAAGGATATCCACTGATAAATTCTCATACAACGGACAGATATCATGTTCCATGGGATTTGGGTTGGGGAGATAAAAAAATAAGATTTTTCCTTCTGCACATAAATTAAATAGACAGCCATGACACTTTGATTCTAAATTGAATGTACTGAAAAAGGACTCCACACCGATAGCGGTGTGAGTCCCTTCAGCTATGAAAAAATTCTGCCTATATCCAATACACCGGCTCCCTGGTCGTATGAAGAAGCTTTTATTCGCGAGCATGCGGTGAGCAGTCTTCTTTTTATGTCGTAATGAGTGTAGTTAGGGTTTTCGTTAAGCAGAAGAGCGGCGGCACCTGATACCATG
>DOON01000014.1 GCA_003514865.1 Clostridiales bacterium | reverse complement strand
ATATTAACAAAAGAAAAGGGAAAAGGATATATCATTTCTGACATAGAAAAATTGAAACAATTGCAGGATAAATGAAAGGGCAGTATAGGGGAGATAAAGTACTTGGTGTTGGTTTCAGACACCACCAAAGGAACACCTCAAGGCACATCGAGTGCGTATGTTTATTGAAGAAGGAAAAGTAGTTAAAAAATAGATAGCGAATCTTAGTCTTAAAAGACAAGCTATTAATAAGCGGATGTGGGCAATAATAGGAACAGACAGTGCCACGACCTTAAGTTGTGGCACTTGCTTTATCTGTGCGCTTTCTGTTTCACTGTAATCTCTATAATTTTAATAGGCCTACCAGGCATATTGTTTAAGGTTTGTCTTTCTGCACTAGTTCACTTATTTACTTAATAGCTTGTTCATCTCTATTGCAAGTGTTTTGTAACGATTTAGTTCTTCGGTAAATTTAGCGTTGTTCTCCACTTCAGGAGTTAATTGTAAAAGATCCTTAGAAGCAATAGCTGCCATACTGATATCATCGGAATAATGTTTAAAATCCTTACATGTTACCCAATTATAGTCTATGGAATAATACTTGGACTGTCTGTAGAACTGTTTTAGTTCTTGATCTTTTATCTCATCCTGTATATCGGCAAAGTACTCATCGTATTTCACAGAAGAAATCCCATTAGTATTGGTAATTACCAAAAGCCTGGCCGAGATACCGTCTCCAAAATCTTTTGTAATACTATGATATCTTTGTTCAGAGGGTTCTGTCATTTCTTCTGCCAACTCTTTCGCCGCTGGGATAAAACCTTTGGTAGCGCTATTACTAGATCCTCGGACTGTTTTAAAGTCTCCTGTAAGGCGATTTTCTGACATCATCTGATATTCCAAATAAGTCATAGAGTTAATAAGTGTCATGAGAGTGGCATCCGTTCTTTGGCTCTCAGCTTGAAAAAATCCGTAACCTGACAAACGTTTCGGACCACCTGCCCATTGTCGGGCATAGTAACTTTGAGATGCAATTTCATCCAGTTCCACCAGAACTATCTTGCCCTTTTCTTTGACAACGTCAATAACAGCTACATAACCATCATTAAACGGATATTCTTTGTGATATAAATCCCCTTCTACAGTACCTACAGCAGGCTTGCCGGACCAGAACATTTTTTTGAGCTTCTCATTATAGTCCATAGGAGGAGTATTCTTATCAAAAGGAACTTCCTTGGTAGGACCGGAAACGGCATCAACAGTGTATTCATGCCCATTTATAGTAAAAGTCTCTTTCACTGCCTCAGGCTGTACAAACTCACCGTTTCCAGACGTGGAATTTGTCTTATTTTCTTGAGACGATTTTGAATCTGTCGCCTTAGTTGTTGCATCAGGCGTATCAGCGCTCTCCTTTGGCGGTGTGTCGATGTTTGATTTCTGACAGCTTACAGTCCCTAACATGACTAATAAAAGGACCATAACATAGTATTTTTTTATCATTAAAATTACTCCTTTCAAATTAACTTCCTTGCAATTCATAAAGGCAGTTGCTATAATCATATTACTATTTATTATTCTATAAATAAAGTAATCGTCGCACGACAGATGAAAGTAAAATTGTGCATCATGCACAATTAATATAAAAAAGGGATGAATGATAGTGAAGCTTACTGTAAAGGATATGGTTCAATTGCTCGAACCAAAAGGCGTTCAGTTGATATCAGGAAAAACAGGATTGTCAAACCGGATTTCTTTTGTCCATCTCATGTTCAATAAAGAATCCCTGAATATCAGCACAAAAGAATATTTGATTCTCATTCCCTTTAATCTATTTGGAAATAATGTGGAGATACAAAAAGGGTTTATTCGTCATTTTTATGAATCCGGCAGTGCCGGAATAGGTATGAAGCTCCAGCTGGGAGAAGTTTTGTCAAAGGAAATAATCCAATTGGCAGATTCTTTAAATTTTCCTCTTTTTGAAATACCTTTTGAGCTGGCACTTTCTGATGTGATGAATGAAGTTAATATTAGTATTTTTGATAAGTAGTCATTTTTAATTGCCAAATCCAATGAAATCCACAAACTCTTAACAAATCTGGTATTGGACGGTAAGAGTATTGAAGATATTATCACCTTTTCCAGTAATCTCATTGGATGCTCTATCCTATATTTTGATACCCAATTTCATCCTATCGCCTATTGCCTCGCAGACATGGAATATTTACTTCCTTCTCAAGTAATTGACTGCATACAAAATCGGCTTATACAGCAAGGCAATTCAGGGATATTTTTTCATCAGAATTTGGAACTGGAAATAGAAGGAGTTCCATTTACCCTGATTTCCCAGGTCCTTACTGCTGGAAAAGAGTACTATGGACATGTTTTCGTGTTAGATAGGGGTGGAATTGTAAGTGACATGAATTACAATGCCTTGGATCAAGTTTGCACAGTCATTACTCTGGAGATAATAAAGCAAAATGCTATTCAGGCGGCTAAACAATCAAAAACAAAAAGCCTGATAGAACAATTGATATTTTCCGATACAGATGTTTCTGGCGATTTTGAGGAACTTAGAAATATTAATTTACTTACTAATAAAGCTATTCAATGTGCTATTATTGATTGTATAGAATGTGATGAAAAATATAACCTAAACGCAGTACGTAACAACTTGTGTCTTTATATACAAAAAATCCTAAAGAAAACCTTGCCTTTATCGCTCATAACAGAAAACGTAGGGAAAATCATCATTGTACTAGCTGCCAGAAAGCCAGATGAATTCCGTCCGNNACAGCTATGCCACTGCCATGACTTGCCTAAGCCTTGGAAAAACAATCAAAGGGAAGGATGGCCTTACCTTTATTGAAGAGATTGCCTGTTATGGTATATTGGAAAACATTTCGGCCAATTCTATGCTGCATTATGCCTGTGCCGGTATTGAACGTGCTTTGCTGTATGCTGACTTAGAGGGAAATACAGACTTGCTCCATACTATAAAGACCTATCTTGAGTGCGACCAGAATGTGACTGAAGCATCAAATAAGCTATACATCCATCGAAATACTCTTGCCAACCGCCTTGAAAAAATCAATGATATTGTGGGACCGGTTTGGAAGGATAAGGAAACTGCTTTCAATTTAAAGCTATATTTTAGAATGCGTATACTTGAAAAGGTGAAAGAATGGGAGCAATCACAATAAAAATTTTGGATTCCCACGAGGGGGTAATAGGGCAAATGAGCAGAAGAAAACCACTCATTGGGAGATGATAAGAAGGTATAAATGTATTGGTGAGGCTTACTCAATTGACAATATTTATAAAAGAAAATATAATATCCATAGACCCGGATAAGGTAGCATAAAGAAAATATGATTATACTATTTGGGTAATCCTTAAAACTGTTTAACCTGTAATATGACAGATTGTTATATTGTAATAAAATAATCGGGTTTATGGAAAAGATGGATAAATGGAGGTGAAGAGATGACTTTAGCCAGAAAAACGCAGAAAATAAAGCGTGTTTCTATGGTAGATCAAGTTAGTACGGAGTTAAAGAATGCCATTATAGAAGGTGAGTGGCAGGAGGGTGAAAAGCTTCCTTCAGAAGCAGCGCTTGCTGATACATATGGAGTAAATAGATTGACGGTGAGAATGGCCTTGCAAAAGTTAAATACTATTGGAATTGTAGAGACAAGAGTAGGAGAGGGCTCTTTTGTTCAGTCCTTTTCATTTGGGGTTTTTTTGAACGAAATTTCTGATATATATCTTAAGGAAGATAAGCTGAATGACATATTAGAGCTTCGAAAGTTAATTGAGCTTGAATGCATTCGCCTGACATGTATTCAGGCTTCTCAGGAGGAGCTGAATATACTTAAGGTAAAGCTGGAAGAGTATNNTCTGGATGCTATGTATAATGCAGATATAGGATTTCACTATCAAATATGTAAGATGAGCCATAACCAGCTGTATCGTGACATCTATAAGATGATATGGCCGCTTATACGAAAGCATGTAAGTAAAATAGTTTTTGAACGCAACGAAATATGGAAAAGTAAAAACTTTGAAGAATCGGAGATAGATCCCCACATTCTTCTTTTTCAATCGATTGAAAACCGTGATTACGATTCTTGTCAAAAAATTTACATTGAAATGGTAGATATAAAAAAATAAAAGAATCCTCGATTATGCAGCTAAATGAACTGAAAGTTTGCATAATGGGGGATTTTTTTATTTGAAAAGAGAGAAGGATTTTCTACTTGACAAGAATTTAGAGAGATGATACACTGTCCACATAGCGAACAAGCGAACAGATACATATTACGAAGAAGGGATGTAAGATAATGAAGATTACAAAAATCGAAGTATTTAGAATGAATGAACCTCACATTTCAAATTGGCACCCGGTAATGTGCCGTGTACATACGGATGAGGGGATATATGGGGACGGCGAGGCCGCAGTAGCCTATGGGATTGGAAGCACCGCAGCATTTGGAATGGTACAGGATCTTGCACAGCTTATCATAGGAATGGATCCTTTGGAAAACGAAGTTATTTGGCAAAAACTACATAGAAGTACTTTCTGGGGACAAAATGGAGGGGGAATATTCACTGCAGGTATGAGTGCCATTGATTTAGCATTATGGGATATTAAAGGCAAGTACTTTGGAGTTCCAGTTTATAAGCTTTTGGGCGGAAAGATGAACGATAACCTAAGAACGTATGCATCGCAGCTTCAGTTTGGGTGGTGTGATTCAATTTCTCCTATATTTTCAACGGAGGAATATGTTGACAGTGCATTGCGTGCGGTTAAGCAAGGATATGATGCTGTAAAGTTCGATTTTTTCCAATTTAAACCGACAGGTGGTGGATACACTGATGCTGAAAGAACTACAATACTTACGCCAAGGATTCTAAGTCAGGTTGTGGAACGTGTTAAAGCAGTAAGAGAGGCTGTTGGCCCTAATGTGGATATTATTATGGAAAATCATAGTCTTACTGATGCACAGTCTTCTGTTCAGCTGGCAAAAGCAGTAGAGCCTTATAATATATTTTATTTTGAGGAACCAAATACTCCAGACCCTCAGACTGCAAGATATATTCGTTCAATGATAAATCTTCCTATAGCCAACGGAGAACGTATTTATACCAGATGGCAATATAAGTATTATTTTGAGGATGGATCTTTACAGGTAGCACAACCTGACCTAGGTACAAGCGGAGGAATCACAGAGGTTAAAAAAATCTGTGATATGGCATATGCGTATGATGTGGCTATTCAGATTCATGCCTGCGGTACTCCTATCAGTACAGCCGCAGCACTTCACATAGAAGCTGCAATACCTAATTTCGTTATTCATGAACACCACCAAATAAATTTAACTGATTTTAATATTGGGTTATGTAAATATAATTATCAGCCAGAGAACGGTAAATTTAAGGTCCCTGAGCTTCCTGGGCTTGGTAATGAATGGTCGGATTATGTCTTAACAAAAACTGAGAAGGTTACAATAGAAGGTGAAGGATCATATTGGAAAATGTAAGCAGATAATCTGCTTCTATTATAATACACATTAAAGGAGGGTGCTTCAATATGGTAAAAAAAACATCAGAATTTAAAGAAACTGAAGGTGTTCTGGGATTCACAGAGCTTTGGGCATTAGGTGTCGGACAAGTAATTGGTGCTGGCGTTATAACTTTGATAGGTCCTGCAATAGGGCTTACAGGATATTCTGTATGGTTAGCTTATGCAGTTGCAGTTATACTGGGTGGAATCACTAACTTGCCGATTACCATATTTTCATCAGTAACCAAGTATTCAGGTGGAGACTATTCAGTAATAACAATGCTGTGTGGACAAAAAGCTGGTGGAATGTTTATTGTNNTGTAACAGCGTTAGGAATGTATGTGGAATCCATAATACCAGGTATAAATGGAAAGATGTGTGGAATTATCATGCTAATTGCTTTCTATCTTATAAATCTATTGGGTATGGCAAATATGGCGCGTTTCCAAAAGATAATGTCAGCTCTTTTAGTTGCCGCGCTGATGATGTTTGTAGTAATCGGTGCCTCTAAAGCTGATTTCAGCCAAAGCCTGAACTTCAGTGGTCCGGAATTCTTCAAAGGTGGTTCTGCAGGGTTCTGGGGTGCAGTAATGCTATTAATCTATTCATGTCAAGGGTATAAGATGAATGTTAACTATGGTGGGGAGTCAAAGAATCCAACACGTAACATACCGCTTTCTCTGCTTGCAGTTATTCCGGTAATCTTAATTGTTTACTCAGGGGTTGCTTTAGTTAATGTAAGTGTACTTCCTTTGATTGAAACAACAGGTAAGCCTCTAACAGTGGCAGCAAAAGCAATTCTGCCAAATGCACTATTCTACGCATTTATAGTGGGAGGACCTATTATGGCGCTGCTGACAACTATGAATTCAACTTATGGTGCAATGGTTGGTCCATTTACAAAGGCCGCAAGGGATGGATGGTTTCCAGAAGGGCTTGCTAAAACGAATAAACGGGGAGCAGCTGTTATAATACTTACTATCGAGTTGATTGTGGGTCTGATTCCAGTACTTCTTAATTTTTCAGTAGGCACAATTGTCAACAACATTATGCTTATTAACGCAGTGTATCAGTTTATTCTTTACTACTCACTTCTAAAGGTGCCTGAAAAGATGCCGATAAAGTGGAAGAATGCAAGCATGCATTGCAGTAATGGGGTATATTTTGGAGTAATTGCATTGGCAACCTTAGTGCAGATTGTAATCCTTATGTATTCCATAAAAAATCTAACTCCTGCCATAACAGTGTTTAATTTAGTTGCTTTGATCCTATGTTTTGTTTATGCACATATAAGACACAATAAAGGCAAGACGCATGTAGATACTGAAGGGATGGTAGAACTTTCATAAATAAAGTTCCAAGGTTCAGGCGGTTTCTTTATATGAAGTACACAGCCACTTGTGAGGGCATAAGTATTTATCTATATGGGATTTTTCAATGGTTGCGAAAATCAAAGACGCTGATATGCAACCTGAAATGCCTGTAAGTCATAGGGCTAACTAGTAAAATTGATGGGCATAAAAAAGTAGCTAAACACAAGGAAAATACAGCATCAAAACAATGTACCTATAAAGGGGACAACCCACATTGAGTGCGTATGTTTATTG
>DOON01000178.1:6690-9187 GCA_003514865.1 Clostridiales bacterium | reverse complement strand
ATGTATCCCTTGTTTGACAAAAGCCTTGAATACCCATCTGCATATCCCATAGGAATAGTTCCTACTACAGTTTTTCCGGTCGTATTGAATAAGTGTCCGTATCCTACGCCTTCACCGGATTCTATGGTTTTTACATTAGCTAACTTAGCCTTCAATGTAACACATATTTCGAATTTATACTCATCCTTGTTTACTTCGTCGGATGGATAGAAGCCCGACAATATTATTCCCGGCCTTACCATGTCAAAATGGTATTCCGGAAGGTCGATTATAGTTGCACTGTTTGCAATATGCTTAACAGGGATTGTAACACCGCGCTCCTCAAGCATTTTTATGAAGGATATGAATTTTCCTGCCTGCTTGTGTGCGATCGTTTTATCCTTTTCATCGGCTCTTGCCTGGTGAGAATATATGCCTTCAATGAATATATTGCCCAAAGCTGCTATTTTGGCAACCTTATCGGCATTTTCTTCAGTTGGAAGGAATCCCAGCCTGTTCATTCCGGTCTCTACCTTTATGTGTATCTTTGCAGTTTTATTGAATTTTTTCGCAACAGCGTTCAATTTCTCCGCAAGCTCAAGAGTATAAACAGTCAGTGTTATGTTGTTTTCGATTGCGTCATCGTAAAATTCTTCAGGAGTGTAACCAAGAACAAGGATATCCTTGTCTTTTATTTCTTTTCTGAGTTCCATTGCCTCGGAAAAAACAGCTACCGCAAGCATGTCAACCCCATTTTCCAAATACATTTTAGAAAGTTCGACGGAGCCCATTCCATAGCTGTCTGCTTTTACAACGGCACAAACCTTAACATTGGGACCTACGGCTCTTTTTACTTCCAAGAAGTTGTGAATTGCCTTTTTTCTGCTAATTTCCACCCATGCAGGTCTTAATTTTTCGTTCATTATATATTTAATCCTCCTAAAATTTACTTACAATTAATTATAGCAAACAGCATAAATTAAATCAACGAAATGTAAAAAAATTTAAGCGTATTGCAGATAATACTAATCCGCATTAAATAAGTACCATCGAAGCGAATTAGTATATACTGTTTTTCCATGTTGCGGACAATTATTTGTNNATTTATTAATATAGGGTTTGGATTAATTATATTAAGGAGAAAGTATGAGCGTTTTAGATGTAAGAAATGTAACTCACGGCTTCGGAGCAAGGGCAATATTGGAAAATGTATCATTCAGGCTTTTGAAGGGTGAGCATGTTGCCTTGATCGGGGCAAACGGAGAAGGTAAATCTACATTTTTAAATATTATAACAGGGAATCTTATGCCCGACGAGGGCGCGATTGAATGGTCAAGAAGAGTGACAGTAGGATATTTGGACCAGCATTCCGCATTGAAGTCGGGAACAACTATAAGGGAAAATCTGAGGCTTGCTTTTGACGGACTGTTTAAAATGGAGCAAGAAATGATGAAGCTTTACGAGGATATGGCTTCGTCTGAGGATGACGAAGTAAGCAGGATGATGGAGGATGCCGCCGATATACAAACCATGCTGGACAGCAGCGGCTTCTACACCATAGACACAAAGATAGAAGAGGTTGCCAATGGCCTTGGTCTCGTAGATATAGGTCTCGACAAGACAGTGGATGAGCTTAGCGGCGGTCAGAGAACAAAGGTACTTTTGACAAAGCTTCTGCTTCAGAATCCCGTAATACTGCTTTTGGATGAGCCTACAAACTATTTGGATGAAAATCACATAAGATGGCTTACAACATATCTTCAGAACTACGAAAATGCATTTATACTCATTTCACATGATATACCCTTTATAAATGACGTGTGCAACATCATATACCATGTGGAAAACTGCAGNNAAGCAAAAGGAAGAAAGAGAATACGAGAGACAGCAAAAGGAAATTGAAAAATTAGAGGATTTCATAGCCAGAAACAAGGCGAGAGTTGCAACCAGAGGCATGGCAAACAGCCGTATGAAGCAGCTTGAAAAAATGGATATTCTTGAAAGACCCAGAGATAAGCCGAAGCCAACATTCAGATTTAAGGAAACAAAGGCACCAAGCCGATTTTTAATAGATGCCAAGGACCTAGTAATCGGATATGACCACCCGTTGACAAATCCAATGAACTTCCAGATAGAAAGAAATAAAAAAATTGCTCTTGTGGGAGTTAATGGATTAGGAAAGTCAACGCTTTTAAAAACTATGCTCGGTATTATTCCGCCAATAAGCGGAAGTATATCCTTCGGAGAAAATGTGGTATACGGATACTTCGAGCAGGAGGACTCCAAGAATAACAGCAGCACAGCATTGGATGAGGTATGGAACGAATACCCTTCCCTGACAAACCATGAGGTCAGACTGGAGCTGGCGCGATGCGGACTCACCACCGAGAATATAACCAGCATGATGAAAGTTCTGTCAGGCGGAGAAAATGCCAAGGTGAGGCTGTGTAAAATTTTGCTTAAGGAATTGAATTTCCTGGTTCTTGACGAGCCCACAAACCATCTAGACCCCGAGGCG
>DOON01000178.1:6332-6602 GCA_003514865.1 Clostridiales bacterium | reverse complement strand
CCACGAGCCGTATTTCTATGAAAGCTTTGTAACGGATGTTTGGAACATTGAAGACTTTACAACAAAAATAATATAATAAAAAAGAGATTCTTTAATCTTCGGAAAAAAGAATCTCTTATATTTTTAATTTAATTGAACACAATCACCACATCTATTATGCCGTCAAATCCTCCGTATAAATCGTAAAGCTGGACAATGGAACCGGCCTTGATATCTGACTTTGAGCCTGCCTTAAAGCCTGTAACGATGCCTGACCTGTCAACGGTACAA
>DOON01000178.1:0-6235 GCA_003514865.1 Clostridiales bacterium | reverse complement strand
GAAAAAATCTGCGTTACCTGAACCTTATCGGTTTCTGGCGGAATTTTATCAATGGATGAAACAACTCCGTTCACTATTTCGGACTTTACGTAGGTGTTCAAAACTGATGAAATCTTTTTTCCCGCCGCAGAAGTGTTTGAAACCGAAAACACGTTGCTGTTATTGAAAAACTGTACATGGCTTGTCGAGTCGTCAATTTTTGTAATCCCCTTGATTACGCCGTAAATTGTTCCGTTATAGGTTTGGGGTACCTCGGGAGTAACGGTTATGGAGCCCTCAGGCTTGATGCCACGACTTAAATACAGTGCATCTATGTGACCGTTGTATCCTAATACCGCTTTTCCCACAAGGTAGGTATCCAGCTGTCCCGGCTCAAGAAGCTGGTATTTTCCATTTGATTCGTAAACTATGAACGTATTTGATGAAACCACATATCCGTTTGACAAGGTTCGGGTTTCAGCGTTGTAGTTGTTTGAGATATATGTGGGAGACGGTACGTATTCAATTGTTTTCAAGTCTCCGTTTGCAACAGGATCATACTTTATAAAGTCATTCTTTTTCAAAGATGTCTGTTTAGTCTGAGCACCGTTATTTTCTCCGATACTCACAACACTTGAATTATCTGCAAGAGAATATGTTTTTAATGCTCCGAATTTATCAAATATTCTCACGGATGCACTTCCTCCCGTGCTGTTTGCCGAGCTTAATACTATGCCGAAGGTGGTGGGATACTTCCCGTATTTCAGCACATTTATTTTCAGTATGTTGTTATTTTTGTCAAGTATTAGCTTTACATTGTCGTTAACAGAAATATTTTCAGTGAATACAAAGTCTTCGCCATCCTTGTAGCTTATTCCGTTAACGGTGTAAAATGTGCTTCCGTTTACTTTTTGTATATTTGTTACCACGCCTTCTGTCTGCTTTCTTAAAACATTTATGGTGAGGGCCGTAACTCTGTATGAATCTTTAGTTTCATAGAAATACACAACGTCATCCTGTCTGATTTCTTCCAAGGTGGAAGCATCTCCGTAAATGTGAAGCTTGCGGTAATTGATTTCGCCGTTGCTTTTCAGAGGTAGGGCCTTTCCTGCAAAGGTCTTGCTCCCTTCCTTGTAGAGATTTTCTCTTTCAATGGCTTTAACATCGGTCACCTTGTATGCTGCTATTCCTATTACCGCTCCGCTGGAGGATTCGTCTTCATAAACAACCTTTATCTTGCTGCTATTCAGGTTGCTGAATGTTCCCTTCTCACCATTTATGGCAATAGGAACGTCAGGCAGCTTAAAAGCTCTTACATTTCCATACGCATCGGTTACGAAAATTACTCTGTTTGTCAGGAGGCTCGGGGCTGTTCCGTTAAATTCGCTATATCTTGGGTTTGTAACAAATACTGGGTTTCCGTTGCTGTCGTAAAAAACATCCCACTTATTGAACAGGTAATCCGCAAAGTCAAAGCTTTCAGTTTTAAGGTCGGCAAGGGTTATTTCTTTTGTTGCTTTCTTGCCAAGAGATGAAAGCAGCGTCTTTCCTGTGGAATATGTAGTATTGTTGTCTCTTACCTTTACCATATAACAATCAAGTGCGTTATAAAGCATCAATGTTATGTCCTTCCTTGATGCAAATACTGAATTTATGTTTACATTTTTAAAGAGGTTGAGTTCAACAGCCTTCTGATAATAATTTGAAGGCCAGTAACCCGCCAATGATTTGTCGCTGTATCCCAGCAGCCTTATTATCATCGTATATGCTTCCTCAAACTTAATGAGGTTATCCGGACCGTAGGTGGTGGGTGAAATCCCGTTTACGAGGTTGAGCGCATTTGCCAGCTCTACGTATTTCTCTGCCCAGTGTCCGTGCATATCCTCATAGACGGAAGTCATATTTTGTGAGTATTCGGAATATCCTGACGCAACTATAATTATTTTCGCCATTTCAGCGCGGGTTACATCCTTATCTGGTTTGAAGGTACCATCGGGATAGCCCTGTATGATGCCGTAACCTGACAATAAACCCACTGCTTCCTCCAGGACAGCATTCTTCTGCACATCAGGATAGCTTTGCGCGTACACATTCATATATGAAGCTAAAGTCATTATCAAAACAATAATTATCAACAATATTTTTTTCATTTTTCATACACCCTGATTTTCAAATAAAAAATACTATATATACAGTATTTTCTTATAATATTATATAATAAATACGTATTTATAGTATTACATTAAAATTACAATGGAAATTTCTTACCCTGACAGCTTTCTCTTATTTTCAATGTTTTATCAATATCAGACAAAACCTTAAGTTTGTGAAGTGTCCACAATGGTTCAATTAAATCAGATTTTTTTCCGTCTCCAGTAAGCCTATGCACAACTGTTTCTCCGCTGAGCAGCTCCAGGGAATCACACACAATATCCACATATTCTTCAAGCGTGAGCATATGAAATGGGTTATGCATGTAATAATCTGCCAAGTCGGTTCCTTTAAGGATGTGCAGCATGTGAATTTTAACACCCCATAAATTTAGTTCAGCAACATATTTCACGGTATTCAGCATATCAGTCTTTGTTTCGCCGGGAAGTCCCATTATCATATGAACGACTGTGCGTATATTTTTATTTTTTAGCTGTAAGCAGGCTTCCTTAAACTGCTGTGTTTTATACCCTCTTCGCAGAAATTCCGCAGTTTTGTCATCAGCAGACTGAAGTCCCAGCTCAATCCACAAAAATGTTTTGGAATTCAATTCACTCAGCAGCTCCAGAACCTGTTCATCAATACAATCCGGTCTGGTGGCTATTGCCAGCCCCTTAATATTTTCACAGTCCAAGGCCTCGTAAAATTTTTTCCTCAGGTTTTCAACAGAATCGTACGTATTGGTGTAATTTTGAAAATATGCTATATAGGTGCTGCTTTTCCACTTTCTTGACATTATCTGCTTTTGCTCTTCTATCTGCTGCTCTATGGATTTGCATCTNNGTTGTTTGAATAAGTTATACACAAATTTTATGCCTTTTTAGGCAGTTGTCAACAGATTTATCCACAAATGTGTACAATTTTTGATATTGCATTAAATTCAGCTCTATTTTTTCAAAGACACATTTTCCTGTTTTTCTTTTAAGCGCAGCTCTATAAAAGTATCAATGAGGGACTTGGTCAATGCTGCCACAGGTGTGGCAAGGAACAGTCCCACACCTCCGAAAAGCCCGCCGCCTACTATGATTGATATTATAACAATTATAGGCTTAACTGACAACCTGCTGCTCAGTATTTTGGGGTCAATTACCAGACTGTCGACCTCCTGTACCATCAGAATGTAAATAAGCAACAAAAATCCTTTTCTTGTATCATGAAGCATGTTTATAAGCAGTATGGGGACGGCACCTATCAATGTTCCGAAATACGGGATTATGTTTGTCACACCTATAATGACGCCGTCAATGACAGGGTATGGGTTTTTTAATAAATATTTAGAGCCCACATATGTCAGTATGCCCGTAATAACAGAGGAAATAATTTTACCTCCTATGTAGCCTGAAACATTGTCATACAGTCGGTGCATAATTTTGAAAGCATTATGTGTTGCCTTCCTGCCAAATGTGCTGCAGCACAGCCGCATCGTCCAATTTTCTATTTTTTCCTTGTCAATTAATATGTAAATTGAAATAATTACAGCTAAAAGTATGTTGCCTAAAGCAGCAACTATATTTATGACTTTCTCAATTGCAAAATTCAGAATAGAGGATATGAAGTGTGAAAATCTGGCCACTATTTCTTCGAGGAAAATTTTCAGGATGGAATTTCCTTCTCCGAAGTCGGACAGGTATTTATTTGCTCTGTAAAAGAGCACAGGAATATCTCCCGTTAATTTCCGAAGACTCAGCACGATACTTGGGGTAATTATTGTGACTATCAATGAAATAATTAATAAAACAAACAAAAAAGTAAATAATAGAGCTATATATCTGTTTTCTATATTTAATTTATGCTGAATAAAAAGCAGCACCGGATTTAAAACAGACGCAAAAATTATCCCCATAATAATGGGAAGACATACCTGCAATATCATTGAAAGTCCGTTATCCAGGTAAATAAAGCGAAATATTGATATGTAAAGAACAAACACAGGAAGAAAAAGCAAATATTTTTTCAAGGCACCACCCTCTTCACTTATTCATATTTTTAAAAATTAAATATATGAATAAAAAATTTAAAATTGCACATAATTACAAATAGATAATACTTTTTTATCTTCTTCCAAATCATATAGACATCCCGCAGACTAAAACCTGCGGGATGTTTGTATGTAAATTCAGTATTTGACGTTAATAATTAACTGCTATATAATTATAATATTATAAAATCAGGAGAAGAATATGAAAAAAGTATTGTTAGGCAAGACAGGAATGGAAGTTTCAGTTATTGGATTCGGAGGAATACCTATTCAAAGAGTAAACCAGGAAGAAGCTACAAAGATTCTGACTGAAGCTAAGAACAGAGGTATTAATTTTATTGATACAGCACAGGCATACACAGTAAGTGAGGAATACATAGGAACTGCCCTTAAGCAAATAGGAAGAGAAAACTTCTACATTGCAACAAAAGCTATGAGCTATGATTATGAGTCCATGAAAAAAGCAGTGGAAAAAAGTCTGAGCGCAATGCAGATTGACTATATTGACCTGTTCCAAGTTCACAACGTGAGCAAACAGGAACAGTTTGATTCGGTTGTTTCGGAAAACGGAGCGCTTAAGGCATTGATTGAAGCAAAGGAAAAAGGACTTATAAAGCATATAGGAATAACAGGGCATATACGTGAAATACTCATGCAGGCAATAGAGTACGATGATTTTGAAACAATACAGTTTCCTTTTAACCCGGTGGAATCACAGGGAACAGAGCTGTTTGAAAAAGCATTGGATAAGGGAAAGGGCACTATTGCGATGAAGCCTATGGCCGGAGGTGCATTCACAAAACAGAAGCTGTCATTGAAATACATTGTGAACAGCGGCTTAATCAATGTTGCAATACCGGGTATGGATTCCATTGAGCAGGTAATTGAGAATTCTTCCATAGGTGAAGGAGCAGGAGCCTTAACTATTGAGGAGCAGGAAGAGATAAATGAAGAAGTTAAGGTTTTAGGAAATGATTTTTGCAGGAGATGCGGATATTGCAAACCGTGTCCAGAAGGAATCGATATACCAAACGTATTTCTTTTTGAGGGCTATGTAACAAGGTATAATCTGCCCGAATACGGAAAAAGCAAGTATGAGGCAATGCCCATCAAAGCAACAGCATGTGTGAGGTGCAGAAAGTGTGAGAGAAAATGCCCTTACAACCTGCCTATAGTAAATAAGCTTAAGCATGCGGTTGAAACATTTAAAAATATATAATGAAATCTGCTCAAAAGATAAGAGCATAACAGGAGAAAACTATGCGCGATTACGGTGTTTTTGATATTTTAGGGCCAATAATGATTGGGCCGTCAAGCTCCCACACCGCAGGTGCGGCAAAATTGGCAAAGGTTGCCGCAATCATAACCGGAGGAGAAATTAAAAAAGTCGAATTTATACTTCACGGTTCCTTTGCCCAGACTTACAGGGGGCATGGTACGGATAAGGCACTAGTTGCAGGAATACTGGGGTTAGACCCATGGGATGAAAATTTAAAAGTATCCTTCAGCTTGGCCCGTGAAAAAGGTATTGACTTTGAATTTGTCGGTAAAGATTTAGGTGATGTGCATCCAAACACCGTTAAGTTCGTCATAACAAAGGAAGATGGAAGCAGGACAGAGGTAACAGGATCCTCAATAGGAGGGGGAAACATACTGATTTTTAATATAGACGGACAGAATGTTGAGTTTACCGGCGAGCGTCCTACAATACTGACACATCACAAGGATTTGCCAGGTGTCATATCAAAAATATCCTCCATATTGTACGAGGAAAACATAAATATAGCAAACATGAGGGTTTACAGAAGCGGCAAGGGAAGAATGGCAACCATGGCCTTGGAGACTGACAGCGTGATTTCCGAAAATGCAATGGACAGAATCAAAAATACCGAAGAGGTTGAAAATGTTAAATTTATAAACCCAGTTGCGGAAGGAGGCATGTAATGTTCGTTACAAGCGGTGCTGAATTAATTGATATATGTAAAAAAGAAGCTATCACCATAGGGGAATACACTATAAGAGAAGAAATGGCAAGATCTGAGCTCAGCAGAGAAGATGTAGAAAGCA
>DOON01000174.1 GCA_003514865.1 Clostridiales bacterium | reverse complement strand
ATAGACTTAATAATAAAAAAGGCTATAAAAGATGTTGAAATGCAAAAAAAGCTTTATATTTATGAAAAAGAAAAGCAGTCTCTGAATTTAGAGCTCATTGGCGAGCATCCTCTCATGAAGGCAGTAAAGAGGGATATAGATATATTGGCTAAAAATGATGAGGTAACAGCATTGATAAAGGGAGAATCGGGAACAGGGAAGGAAATTGTTGCAACGGCCATACATGACAACAGCATACGAAAAAATTCTCCTATACTTAAAATAAACTGCGGGTCGATTCCCAAGCAGCTGTTGGAAAGTGAAATGTTCGGTTTTGAAAGGAATGCTTTTACAGGAGCAAATGAAAGAAAAAAGGGATTGATGGAGGTTGCTGACGGCGGAACAGTATTTTTGGATGAAATAGGTGAGATGCCGATTGAGCTGCAGCCAAAGCTGCTGAGATTTATCGAGGAAAGAAAATTCAAGAGAGTCGGAGGACTTGAGGATATTGAGGTGGATATAAGAATTATAGCCGCCACCAATAAAAATCTTGAGGAAGCAATTTTAAAAAAGGAATTCAGGGAAGATTTGTACTACAGGCTGAATGTTGTGCCCGTAATGTTGCCGCCACTGAGAGAAAGAGGCAATGACATACTTATACTTACAGATAAGTTTCTTGAAGATTACAACCTCAAATTCCATAAGAAGATAAAGGGATTCACGAAGGATGCCAAGGATGTTCTTATGGGGCACACGTGGCGGGGCAATGTGAGGGAACTTAAAAACATCGTGGAAAGAATTGTATTGCTCACAGAAGAGGAATATATAGATGCAGAGGACCTGCCATTTGAAATCAGGCAGAATGAGTGTGGCATCGGAAGTGAGCATGTTGAAGAATTTTCGGCAGTAACCAGTGTTATAGAAAAATGATTTTCACTTGAAAAACAAATTGAAAAGATGGAAATATACTATATGACTCAGGCTCTGAAAAAATGTGGAAACAATTATTCAAAAGCATCCGAGATGCTGGGGATAACCAGATTTTCATTTAAAAGAAGAATGGAAAAATATTTTCAATAAATATGGAGTGAGCGATTTGCAGCAAGTGTGCGGAATCGCTCTTTATTTTGTGCGGATGTGCACTTTTCTATTTTCTTGCCATTATGAAATGTTGGAAACTACGCTGTTTAAATGATAAAGCATTGGCATATAAGTTGCAGGGATATTATAAATAAATTTTGGGAGGTTAATTATGTACAAGGTTGATTTAAACAGCGACTTGGGAGAAAGCTTCGGAAGTTATAAGCTGGGTATGGACGAGGATGTATTGAAGTACATATCATCTGCAAATATTGCCTGCGGATGGCATGCAGGCGACTCGCTGGTTATGGATAAAACGGTTGAAGCAGCTTATAAAGCAAATGTAAGCATAGGTGCTCATCCCGGATTCCCCGACCTCATGGGATTCGGGAGACGTGAAATGAATGTGACAAAAGAAGAGGCCAAGACATACGTAAAATATCAGATAGGTGCATTATGGGCATTTATGCAAAAAAGAGGCATTAAAATGCAGCATGTTAAACCTCACGGAGGACTTTACAACATGGCTGCTAAGGATCCGGTACTTGCAAAAGCGATAGCTGAAGCAATCTATGAGACAGACAGGGATTTGATCTTAATGGGACTTGCAAACAGTGCGCTGACAAAGGCAGGTGTTGAAATCGGACTTAGGGTTGCGAATGAAGTTTTTGCCGACAGAGCATATAATCCTGACGGAACACTGGTTTCCAGGAAGCTGGAGGGCTCTATGATACATGATAAAACACTGGCAATATCAAGAGTTATAAGGATGGTTAAGGAAAAAAAGGTAGAAGCTATTAACGGTGAAGATATAGATATAAATGCAGATTCAATCTGTGTACACGGAGATAATCCCATGGCGGTTGAATTTGTGAACAACATCAGGACAGCTCTTGAGTCAGAAGGAATTATAATAGCACCTATAAAAGATTTTTTGCTATAAAACTATAATAAAAAAATTAAAAGGAGAATAATTATGGCAGATAACGGAACTGAAAATAAAGAAGTTAAAAAGAGCACTAATAAAAATGAAATGTCAATATTGATAGGAGCGGCATTTTTGATGGCGACATCCGCAATAGGTCCGGGATTTATGACACAGACAGCAACATTTACTCAAAGCCTCGGTGCAACTTTCGGATTTGTAATACTTGTTTCGGTAATTCTTTCTTATATAGCTCAAATTAACGTTTGGAGAGTAATCGCAGTATCTAAGCTCAGGGGGCAGGATATAGCAAATAAGGTTCTTCCGGGATTGGGATATGTAATAGCATTTCTTGTAGCAATGGGAGGGCTGGCATTTAATATAGGAAATGTTGGAGGAGCTGCTTTAGGAATCAATGTACTCTTTGGAATAGATGTAAAGATTGCGGCTGCAGCAGGCGGCATAATAGGAATTGTAATATTTGCCTCTAAGACTGTTGGTGCTGCCATGGACAGGTTTACTAAGGTTCTGGGAGCGATAATGCTTGTTTTGATAGCATATGTTGCAGTTGTTTNNTCGAATCCTCCCATGGGCAACGCACTGAAGGAAACAGTATTGCCCTCACAGTTTCCCGCTCTTGCAATACTGACTCTTGTAGGAGGAACAGTGGGCGGATATATCACATTCTCCGGTGGGCATCGTCTGGTTGATGCAGGAATAACTGGCGAAGAAAATTTGAAACAGGTTAATAAGTCAGCTGTTATGGGAATAGGAATAGCAGCAGTTGTTCGAGTATTTTTATTTCTTGCAACGCTGGGAGTTGTATATGCGGGAAATACACTTGATGTCGGAAATCCTTCGGCATCTACGTTTCAAATAGCTGCGGGAGTAGTGAAATATAAAATATTCGGAGTTGTGTTCTGTGCTGCGGCTCTCACATCTGTGGTAGGAGCGGCATACACTTCAGTTTCGTTTCTTAAGACATTATTCCCGTTTGTAAACAAAAATGAGAACAAGGTCATAATAGGGTTTATTGCAGTTTCAACTTTGATATTTATCTTAATAGGCCAGCCGGCAAAGGTACTGGTTATAGTAGGTTCGCTTAATGGATTAATTCTTCCTATAACATTGTCAACAATGCTGGTTGCCAGCAAGAAAGCAAATANNGAGCGAGGTCCCTTACAGGAATTGCAGCATTGTGGAAATAAAGGAAAAGAGGTTGTTATGTACGAAAAAATAAAGTACTTGCCATTAGGTGACAAGGCCTTAGTTATGGAATTTGGCAATGAAATTTCAAAGGATATAAATGCTAAAATCCGAAATGTCATGAGACAGCTTTCAGAGTTTGAAATATCCGGCATTGAGGAGCTCCTTCCAACATACAGGTCAATAATGATTATGTATGACCCGCTGGACATTGAATATGACAATCTTATTTCAAGGCTAGAAATGCTCAGCGACACTAAAGCGGAAAGTGGTGAGGAGGAAATAAGAATTGTTGAAATCCCTACTCTGTACGGAAATGGATACGGTCCCGACATAGAATATGTCGCCGAACATAACCATATTACTGTGGATGAAGTAATAAAAATCCACACAGGTACCGACTACCTCGTCTATATGCTTGGATTTACACCAGGTTTCACATATCTCGGAGGCATGAGTGAAAAAATTGCGACGCCCAGACTTCCTTCACCGAGAACAGCTATTCCGGCAGGCTCGGTGGGAATAGCCGGTTCACAGACGGGGATGTATCCTTCTGAAACTCCGGGAGGCTGGCAGCTTATAGG
>DOON01000270.1 GCA_003514865.1 Clostridiales bacterium | reverse complement strand
AGAGTATGAATTTCAAAAAAATATTTTTAACAGTTACGGCGCTTATGATTTTAACGTTAAATACGGTGTTTGCGGCAGAGACGGAAAGTACTGCACTTATACCCTATTCAGACACGTACAACAAATATACCAACAATCCCTACGGATATGAAATAGTGCTTTTAAACAGCTTAAAGCTTAATGAGGACATAGTCAGTGTCAAGAGCCGCTTCGAATCCGACGATTTGGTTGTGGACATTTTATATGACAATTTTTACAGCGGTCTCGATAACAGGGCTACATATATCAGCTACGGAAACAGAGGAATAATGAAAAATCCGGAATTTGAAATAACCGGAGATTACAACCATAATTTCGGCGGAATNNTTATGCTATGATTACATTTTCAAGGTCATACAAGGAACTGATAACCGTTTTTATGAAGTCTTCAAAACCTTTGTACATTGAGCAGATAATGCCCAGCTTTAAACTGATAAGCAAGACGGGAGCAATGAAGGCAGACAGAGTGTTTGAACCCGTTCCAAAGCAATTTGACGAGCAAACCCTCAGTTTTTACAATAAATATTTCGCGGAAAATGAAAAGGTTGATTTCGGAATATTTGAGCCCACATATCCTCACTATTCATACAGGCTTAAGCAAATAGAAACAATGCTTGATTATGAGTTTCCCGTTGTACTTTTGTATAATTCATTCCAGCTGCCTTACAAGACAGAAGCAATGAACCTGGCAAAGGAGCAGGGAAAGGTAGTTGAGTACGGACTGTATACCGTGGATATGGTTGACGGAAAGGAAAAGGACGTTACTCTTGAGATACTCAGAGGAGAATATGATGAGTATCTTGAACAATTGGCGGAAAGCTTCAATGAATATGACTATCCGGTGCTTTTCAGACTAAACAATGAAATGAACGGGGAATGGGTGTGGTATTCAGCCCATCTTGTAGGAAAGGACACAGACTTATTTATCGAATGCTGGCGGTATATATATGATAAATTTAAGGAAATGGGAGTTGACAATCTGATTTTCGTGTGGAATCCAAATGAGAAGTCATTCCCCAACTACGCATACAACCATTATCTGAATTATTACCCGGGCAATGAATATGTTGATATTGTAGGACTTACCGCTTACAATACAGGCAACTATTATCCGGGAGAAATATGGAGAAGCTTCGCCGAGGCATATGACCATTTTTACTATGATTATGTCAGACATTTCAAGCATCCAATGATGATCACGGAATTTAGCGGAGCATCTGCCGGAGGAGATAAGAGCATGTGGTTTGATGACATGTTCAATAGAATTTCGCAGTATGACAGAATAAAGCTTGCAGTATTGTGGAACGGGCAGGACTACGATATGTCAAAACAGGAAAAGACAGTATCAAGAAACTACAGGCTGGACCTGGAGCCCGAGGTTATAGAAGCGATAAAAAGAGGTCTTCAGAATTATAAATAAAAATAAGCTGCTCGATGGTGGGCAGCTTATTTGAATAAAATTTGCGGTANNGATTTATTTACTATTTTATATACAAAATGAACTTTTTTGCTATAAGTTACGTCTAAGTTAACGGAGGTGATGCTATGAATATATTAGTATGTGATGACGATAGAGAAATTGTTGAAGCTATTGAGGTATATTTGAAAAATGAAGGGTATAATATATTAAAGTGTTATTCGGGCTTTGAGGCTGTTGATACTGTTAAGGACAATGATGTGCATCTTATAATAATGGACATAATGATGCCAGAAATGGACGGCATCAAAACAACAATAAAAATCAGAGAGATTAAGAATATTCCTGTTATTATGTTGTCTGCGAAATCTGAGGAAACGGATATAGTGCTCGGGCTCAATATGGGCGCCGACGATTATATTACAAAGCCTTTTAATCCTCTTGAGCTTATTGCAAGAGTCAAGTCGCAGCTCAGGAGATACACGGCCCTAGGAAGTGCCGTAGACAGTGAAAAGAGCAATTTTTACCAAACGGGAGATATGGTAATTGATGACGAGAGAAAAGAAATTGCTGTCGAAGGGGAAGTTGTAAAGCTCACCCCTGTGGAGTACAAAATTCTTTTGTTTCTGACCAAGAATAAAGGCAGAGTGTTTTCCATAGACGATATTTATGAAGCAGTATGGAATGAGCCTTCTTTTAATCCTGAAAATACTGTGGCAGTCCATATAAGGCGAATAAGAGAAAANNCGAAGTACCTGAAGGTGGTGTGGGGTGTTGGTTACAAAGTGGAAGACATATAGCAGAAAGGCTGTCACAAAGATTTCGATATTTGTTCTGCTTGTTGTATGCTTTCTAATAGGAGTATCTTCAGCGCTTGATATTTATCTGAAGGTTAAAAATTATGAAAGCATAACAGTCAAAAGCTATATGGAAAGCAATACGCTCAGCAATGAGCTCAGATATGCAGCAAACCGGTTGGAGTATGTGCTGAGGGTGTATAAAAGCGGAGAGTACATATTAAGCGGAGGAACTGTAAGTAATCTGGAGATAGAAGACAGCTGGCAGCTGAAAAATCTGTACAGCAACTTCATAGCTGAAAACGGACTTGAGGATAACTATGNNGAAAAAAGCCGCGAGGTTGAGGATGTCAAAAAAATCATAATGAAGACTGACCTCAACAATTATGAACAGATTATGAACGAGCTGAATAAACCGGGTGGTTTGGTCTATCATGCAACTGACGGAAAAAACTCTGTAACCAACACGAATAATCCGGACAGGCATTATTATAAAATTCAAAATGTGTACATATTAATTGACAGGCAGGGTATGGAACTTAACCCGGAGAACGGGTACAGCAGCTACTCATCATCACTGCTTGATGCAGTTGAGGATATCGAGGGTGGAAGAACCAAGACTTCAATCTATGCTGCAATAACCGATGAGGGCCTTTTGTCAAGAGCGGAAAGATGGAATTCTGACAGAAGCATTCTCATTAAAGGTTCAACCATCATTGCATGTTGTGTCCTGCTCATGATTATGTGCTTTGTATACCTTGCCGTTGTAACCGGAAAGACCGTGGAGAATGATGAAGTGCATATGGCTGCTGTTGATAAGCTGTACCCTGATGTGAGCCTCCTGTTGATAACAGGGATAGTGGCTTTAGGAATGATAAGGTTTTACGAAGTTCTCGATATAAGGTTTACCAGTGAAAGATTAATGATATTTGCTATGCTTTCACTTGCGGCGCTGCTGTCATCAGCCTTTCTTTCACTGTTTTATTCAATTGTAAGGCATATTAAAAATGGAACATTAATAAGGCATTCGCTGATATATTTGATTTTATCGAGCATATTGAAAGCAATGATCAAGATTCTGTCCGGCGGTCCGCTGATGCTTAAATCCATAGCAGCAGTGATGGCTCTGGCAGCCGCATCATTTTACAGCTATAAAATACCTGTGATTATGGTTCCTGTGGGATTGCTAGCGGTATATTATGTATACTCAAAGGTACGAAAGTTTCAGAACATACAGGAAGGGCTTAAGGTAGCAAAGACGGGAGATTATGACTTCAAAATAAATATTGACGGTGTAGGGGAATTCAGCAGGCTGGCAGATGATATAAACTCCATCACAAGCGGTCTGAAAACAGCTGTCCAAAGCGAGGTCAAGAGTGAGAAGCTGAAGACAGAATTGATAACAAATGTGTCCCACGACATTAAAACACCTCTTACATCAATAATTTCATATGTGGATTTGCTGAAGAGAGAGGGGCTGAGCTCACCAAACGCATCTAAGTATCTGGATGTGCTTGATAGAAAATCCAACAGGCTAAAAATTCTTACCGAGGATTTATTTGAGGCGGCAAAGGCAACCAGCGGCAACATTGAACCAAATTTTGAAAGGGTCAATGTCAACGCCTTAATTTCCCAAATATTAGGTGAGCTCGACGAAAAGATACATGAATCAAAACTCACATTCAAAGTCACATCATCTGGCGGAAGGGTGTTTGCAAGAGCTGACGGAAGACTTCTGAGCCGTGTTATGGAAAATCTTCTTTCTAACATTTTCAAATATGCGCTGCAGGAATCCAGAGTATATATAGATATATCACAAACTGAAAAGGATGTATCAATAAGCTTTAAAAATATTTCGGCATACGAGCTTAATATTCCCGTTGATGAGCTAATGGAAAGATTTAAACGCGGTGATGAATCCAGAAGCTCCGAGGGCAACGGTCTGGGTCTTGCCATCGCCAAAAGCCTCATGGAAATACAGGAGGGAATCCTCGAATTAAGCATAGACGGAGACCTGTTCAAAGCAGAAATAAGGCTCGCAAGATTCATGTAATTGAGCAATAAAAATATTTCAAAAATTATGAATAAAAGATGAAATTAAGCAAATAATATAAAAAAGAAAAAAGCATGTAACTTTTAAATATAACGTCCCCCTTTATTTTAATCATATGCTTTTTTCTTTTTTTATGCCATGACTTGGACGGCAACCTGGATGAGGTAATTGTTTGGATTTGAAACTGCAATTTCATCCAGTATATATTCCGAATAGATATCTCCGCATGCAGTCAGGCCGTTAATGTGCATGTATTCGATTATTCGGTCGTATAAATCATCTGTCTGCCCGTATCCGATGTAGTCGTAGCCGATTACATATAATCCTGACGGCTTTACGTAATTGGCGCGAACGTCATTATCAGACAACTTGTAGTAATAATTTGAAAGACAGTGATATCCCTTTATCGATAAAAATTCCTTCTTAATTATACAACCTATAGGTCTTCCGAATTCAACCTGTTTATTTGAACAGGCAGTATAAAAATCAGGAAGGTATCCCCATGCTTCTTCAAGTGTCTCAGTTTCCGGAAGACTGGGACCTAAAAACAGTTTTTCTTCCGGACAAAATTCATGTTGTATTTGTTTGGGTAAAACGTTCAGGCCTTTTTTCGTAAGGTCAAGGCGGGCATTAATCAAACCCTCAAGTTTATTAAGTCTTTCTATCTGCAGTTCTATCTGGGAACTGCAATTTTCAAGGACGTTTATAAGGTCATCCGGAGAACGGTTGTAAAGATAAGACTTCACCTCCTTTAAGGGCATTCCTATCTCACACAAGGTTTTTATGACACTTGCAGTGTCGATCTGATGATAAGAATAGTAACGATAGCCATTATTCCCATCAATTTTATCAGGGGATAGGAGATTTATTTTGTCATAAAAGATCAGAGTCTTACGCGGGATTCCGGAGATAGAGCCAAACTCACTTATCTTAATAAATTTATTTTTCATTTTACTTTTCCTCGTAAATAATGTATTGACTGTATAGCTAGTGTATACTTTAAAATATACCATTGTGGATGTCAAGAGATATTCCAAGAATCAATAAAAATACTTTTAGGAGGATAGCAAGCAATGAAAAGAATTATTTTTAGTATGGCACTTATAACAGTATTGTTATTTTCAAGTGTTGCATGTGCATCAAAGCCGGCCGCCAGTACAGACGGCAAATATGTAGGTGAAGGCGAGGGGATTCATGGCAGTATACAGGTGGAAGTAGAGCTGAAGGATAAAAAAATAGCAGATATTAAGGTGCTTAAGCAGGATGAAACCCCGGGCTTAGGCGATACAGCTATTAATAAGGTTATTGAAGAAATAATCAAACATCAAAGTGTTGCAGTGGATACTGTGTCCGGAGCAACCATATCCAGCAGCGGAGTTTTGGCAGCGGTTACTGAAGCTATAGGAAAAGCAGGTGTTAATATTGCAGATTATCAGAAGAAACCTGAAAAAGCTCAGTCTACCGGCGAACTTATGAATAAGGAGACAGAAGTTGTTGTAATCGGAGGCGGAGGAGCAGGACTCGCTGCAGCAGTATCTGCACATCAAAACGGTGCAAAAGTCATAGTTCTTGAAAAGATGCCAAGTGTCGGAGGAAATACTATTATTTCCGGAGCGGCATACAATGCGGTTGATTCAAAAAGACAAAAGGCAGCAGGAATAGAAGATTCTGTGGAAAAGCACTTTACGCAGACATATGAGGGAGGAGACAAAGTAGCAAATCCCGAGCTGGTAAGAACATTGGTTGAAAATGCATATCCTGCTATTGAATGGTTGGAAAGCCTGGGAATGGAGTTTGAAGATACAATAATAACAGTAGTCGGGTCTTTGTGGCCGAGAGGACACAGTCCTGTGGAACCGGTTGGAACAGGGTATATTAACGCATACATGAGATATATAAATGAGCACAGCGATGATATAGAAATTATAGTCAATACAGAAGCGAAAGAACTTATTGTTGAAGGCGGAAGAGTCACAGGTGTCAAAGCTGAAGGCCCGGAGGGAAATATCATTGCTAAGGGNNAGTAATTGCCGAGAAAATAGGAGCAAATCTTGTTGGTCTGGAATATATTCAGCTTCATCCGACAGGTGACCCGAAAACAGGAGGACTTTCAGGAAATGTTGCCCGTGGTATTGAAAACAATATTTTTGTAAATAATGAAGGGTTCCGGTTCGTGGATGAGGGGGCAAGAAGAGATGTTATGGCAAAGGCGATTTTAGAACAGGAAGATTCTCAGATGTGGGTTGTTGTTGACAAACATTCATATCCCGACGGCTCTGATGACAGTGCATTTTTCGGTTCGATTGATGATTTGATTGCCGAAGGAAGAGCATATAAGGCAGATACGCTTGAGGAGCTTGCAAAACTAATAGGTGTCAATGCTGAGAATCTTGTTAAAACAGTAGATGAATTTAATAAAAATGTTGAGTCAAAAACTCAGGACCAGTTCGGAAGAACACTTTACAAGGATAAAATAGATACGGCACCGTTTTATGCCGGAGCTCGCGTACCTGTTGTACATCACACTATGGGCGGTATTGAAATCAACAAAGATACCCAGGTACTGAACAAGGACGGAAATGTAATTCCGGGATTATATGCAGCAGGCGAAGTTACAGGAGGAATTCATGGCTCCAACCGTTTAGGAGGAAATGCAATGGCGGATGTAACTGTATTCGGAAGAATTGCCGGAGCAAGTGCTGCAGCAAGTAAATAAATAATATAAAAAGAGAAAAATTCTCTTATATTAAGGGAGATGTTTGGAAACAGGCATCTCCCTTTGCATATAATAGCGCATGAGGTTTCATCTCGACAGGCGATGCTGCAGTAAAACTCCATAATAGTGTAAGAATTCTGTAAAATAAAGTTAAAAAAATTTACAATTGAAATGTTAAACAAATAGTGTTATTATGTACAAGGCTATTTGATTACTTAATTAATTATTGAAAAATAATTGATTTACAATACATAATTCAGGTTGTAGGGAGAAAGATGGAAAGAATATTGGTCGAAAGAAGCTTGAGACTCGAGGGAAGCATAAGAGTTGATGGCTCAAAGAATTCAATTCTGCCGATACTGGCAGCTACGTTGTTGTGCGATGAAGAATGCATAATTCATGATATTCCCAGCTTGCAGGATGTTAAGGTTATGTGCAAGCTTTTAGAGGTTTTAGGAGCAAAGGTAGAAAAACACGGAAAGAATACACTGAAAATTTCGGCAGAAAAAATAAATACATGTGAAGCGCCGTATGAATTAATAAGTAAAATGAGGGCTTCATTTCTTGTTATGGGGCCGCTTCTTGCAAGATGTCAAAATGCAAAGGTATATATGCCGGGAGGCTGTGCAATAGGAATGAGACCTATAGACTTGCATTTAAAAGGATTTAAGTACCTTGGTGCCGAAATCAAATCGGAAAGCGGATATGTAAATGCAAGAGCCGAAAAGCTTACCGGAAACTATATTTATTTGGATTTCCCCAGCGTTGGTGCCACTGAGAATATTATTATGGCTTCTGCCCTGGCAGAAGGAGAAACAATTTTAGAGAATGCCGCCGAAGAACCGGAAATAGTTGACCTGGCTAATTTTATCAACAGCATGGGCGGAAATATAGTGGGCGCAGGTACAAAGACAATCAGGATAAAGGGAGTTAAGAAACTCCATAAAACCGAGCATACGGTAATCCCGGACAGAATAGAGGCCGGAACATATATGGTGGCCGCAGCGGCAACAGGTGGGGATTTAATAATTGAAAATGTTGTGTCAAGTCACTTGCAGCCGGTTATTGCAAAGCTGAGAGAGTCCGGGGCAAAGGTTGAGGAATATGATGATAAGCTCAGAGTTATATCTGACGGAAAGCTTAATCCCGTGGATATAAAGACGCTTCCTTATCCGGGATTTCCAACGGATATGCAGGCGCAATTTATGGCTATGCTTTCGGTAGCAGAAGGCACCAGCATAATTCATGAAACTATTTTTGAAAACAGGTTCATGCATGCAAACGAGCTGTCAAGAATGGGTGTGGATGTCAAGATTGAAGGAAGTAACGCAATACTTAAGGGCAGCAGCAAGCTCAGCGGTGCAAAAGTGAAGGCAACAGACCTGAGAGCCGGAGCAGCATTGATTATTGCAGGCCTTTTAGCNNATGTACCATGTACAAGTGCAAGCAGTTCAGATTAAAGTCCAAAGAAGAATTGGATGAACATATAAAATGGCTGAAAGCATATTACCTTGAGCCGGAAAGGATATTTCTTGCTGACGGGAATGTTTTATGCCTTCAGACGGAAAAGCTGCTTCAGCTGCTGGAGCGTGTGAAAAGAGAATTTCCTACAGTCAAGAGAATAAGCTCATATTCGGGGCCTATGGATTTG
>DOON01000173.1 GCA_003514865.1 Clostridiales bacterium | reverse complement strand
GAAGCTCAGGAAGTCAGAGGTGAAGGAGACGGCGGAGGAACTGGGACTTACGGTTTTTCAGCCGGATAGGATAAAAAATAAAGAAAATATTGAAATTTTAAAAAAATATGCTCCCGACGTCATCGTTGTGGTGGCGTATGGTCAGATACTCAGCAGGGAGTTGCTTGACATTCCAAAGTATGGCTGTATAAATGTTCATGCGTCGCTTCTTCCTAAGCTGAGGGGGGCAGCACCCTTAAACTGGTCAATAATAAACGGAGAGCCAAAGACAGGCGTAACAACCATGCAAATGGATGTGGGTCTTGACACAGGTGACATGCTTCTGAAATCAGAGGTTGAAATAGATGAGCAAATGAATTTTGGGCAGCTCCACGATATTTTAATGCATGTAGGAGCAGAGCTTCTGGCAGAAACATTGGATAAAATCGAAAAGGGTGAAATAGTTCCCGAAAAGCAGGATGATTCTCTTTCCAACTATGCTCCCATGTTTAACAAGGACAATCAAAGAATAAACTGGAGCAAAAGTGCCAAAGATATTCACAATTTAGTTAGAGGATTGTCTCCATGGCCTACGGCATACTTTGTAATGGATGGTATGTCTGTAAAGGTCTACGAATCCTCATATCTGGATGAAACAACGGAGCATGAGCCGGGATATGTGCTGAAGGTGGAGCGCGACGGCATATATGTGGCAACCGGCGCAGGAATTGCTGTAATAAAGGAAATTCAGATTCCGGGCAAAAACAGGATGAAGGTGGAGGCATATCTCAGAGGGAATACTTTTCCCGAGCATATTGTTCTACCTATAATAAAATAAAAGAGGAATATATGAACAACAGCTACAGGGTTCAAGCCATAGAAACACTCAAAAAGATACTGGGGAATAAGTCATATTCCAATATAGTGCTCAATCATGACATGAAAAATGTTGAAGGCAGATATTTGTCATTATACAGGAAGTCAGTGCTAGGTGTAATTGAAAATTTAATATTTATTGATTGGATTATAGATGAGGTGTCATCCATAAAAACGAAAAAAATGGAGGACAGCGTTCTTGTTGTGCTCAGGCTTGCTGTGTACCAGCTATTTTTTCTTGATAAATCCCATGAGAACATTGTTGTGAACGAAAGTGTCCAATATATTAAGGATACGGGAAATATAAGAGCCTCGAAATTTGTAAATGCTGTTCTCAGAAATATACTCAGAGGAAAAGTAAAGCTTTTGGAAAAGATGGATGCGCTGCCCATTGATGNNTTGATGAATATTTAAGCGTGAAATATTCATATCCTGCAGAGCTGGTGAGAAGATGGAAGAAGCAGTTTGGCAGAGAAAATGCCGAGAGCGTGCTTATTGCAAACAATCTTGAGGCTCCACTTGAGGTGAGGGTGAACACTCTTAAAATAACAAGAGATGAGCTCATGGATATTTTTGAAAAAAAAGGCTTCAAGCCTCACAAGTGCAGATATGCCCATAAGGGAATAGCACTTGAAAGCCCATCAGATATAGAAAATACAGATGAATACATACAGGGGCTTTTCTCCATACAGAGCGAAAGCTCCATGCTGGCAGGCCAGGTACTGAATCCTGAGGAAAACAGCCTTATAATAGACATGTGTGCCGCTCCCGGAGGAAAATCACTGAATGCAGCTGAAATCATGAACAATGCAGGAAGAATTTTAAGCAGGGATTTTTACGGTGGAAAGCTGCCTCTAATAAGGAAGGAAGCGGAGAGGCTTGGAATAAGCATAATCGAAGCAGAGGAATACGATGCGGTGAAGCTCGATGAAAGTCTCATTGGCAAAGCAGATTACGTAATAGCTGATGTGCCCTGCACAGGGCTTGGGATAATAAGAAGAAAACCGGAAATAAAATTCACAAAGACGGAAGCGGATTTGAAAAATATACGAAAGATTCAGTATAAAATATTGGAAAATGCTTCGAAATATTTAAGAGTGGGCGGTGAATTGGCCTACTCCACCTGCACCACAAACAAAGAGGAAAATATTGAGCTTTGNNAATAAAAACAAAGAATTTGAGCTTGCAGATATATCCGAGAATTCAGCTGAAATTTTCACCGATGCAAAGAAGGGCTACATTGAAATTTATCCACACATCCACAACATGGACGGCTTTTTTATTGCGAAAATAAAAAGAGTGTGATATAATTTTGTATATTTATTTAGGAAGTTAAGAGAAACACATAAAGTAGAAGGTTATTATGAGAAAAATAGACAATTTAAGCTTTGAGGAGCTTGAAAAATCTCTCATTGATATGGGAGAGCCCAAATTTAAAGCGAAGCAAATATTTGACTGGATACATAACAAGATGGTGGACGATTTTGAGGGGATGTCCAATATCTCCAAAAAATCCAGGGAAGAGATGGGAAAGTCCTTTGAATTTACAAAGGCAAGCATAGAATTAAAGCTTGAATCCAAATTAGATGAAACTAAGAAGTATGTCATCATGTTTGAAGACGGCAATGTAGTTGAAAGTGTATTTTTGAAATATAAATTCGGCAATACCGCATGCATTTCATCTGAGGTGGGATGTAAAATGGGTTGTCTTTTTTGTGCATCAACAAAAAATGGTTTTTTGAGGAGCTTGTCGGCTGCAGAAATGTTGAAACAAATATACCTCATTCAAAAGGACACAGGAGAAAAAATATCCAATGTTGTTATTATGGGCTCGGGAGAACCCCTTGAAAATTATGACAACGTACTTAAATTTCTGAGGCTCATAAATGATGAGAGGGGACAGAATATTTCAATGAGTAAAATAACACTGTCCACCTGCGGAATAGTGCCTAACATCTACAGGCTGGCAGACGAGGATATACCAGTTACACTGGCCATTTCTCTGCATGCTCCCACACAGGAAAAAAGGGAGGAAATATTGCCTGTTGCCAGGAAGTACAAACTGCCCGAACTGATGAAAGCATGCGACTACTATATTGAAAAAACCGGCAGAAGGCTTACGTTTGAATTTATAATGATAAAGGGCTTTAATGATGGTCCTGAGGATGCGGAAAAGCTTGCGGCACTTCTTAAGCACAAGCTTGCAAATGTTAATCTTATTCCGTGCAATTATGTTAAAGAGGCTGACATTAAGCCTTCAGAAAATATTGATGTTGAAAAATTCAAGAAGCTTTTGTCGGATAGAGGTATAAATGCAACCGTCAGAAGAGAGCTTGGGAGCGACATAAATGCCGCTTGCGGACAGCTTAGAAATAACTTTTTAAAAAGATGAGGTGCCTTATGAGGGTGTACTGCGAAACTAACAAAGGGTTAATGAGGGAAAACAACGAAGACAACTACATAGTGGAAGAATCCGGCAACATTAGTCTTTATGCCGTTGCTGACGGTATGGGAGGCCATAAGGCCGGTGAAATCGCAAGCTCTATTGCAATCGATACTATAAGAGAATGCTTTAGAAGCAACGGTGAAAAAGGTGATTTTAAAGCCCCTTCCTTTATTATGGAGAGTATAAATGCGGCGAATTCCAAGATAAAAGAGGCCGCCCTGAACAAGGAAGAATTCTCCGGCATGGGCACTACCATAACAATGGCAGTTGTTGACCTTGCGTTAAAAACCGCATATATAGGCAATGTGGGAGACAGCAGGGCATATATCATTAAAGACGACGAAATAACTCAGATTACCGAAGACCACACATATGTCCATGAGCTTGTGAAGGACGGCAAAATTACATCGGAGGAAGCAAAGCACCATCCGAAGAGAAACGTCATAACCAGAGCCGTGGGAACTGAAGACTATGTTCATGTGGATATTTTTGAAATTGAACTCTTTGACAATGATGTTATCTTGCTTTGTACCGACGGACTTACCACACATCTTACTGATGACAGAATACTGAGCACAATCAGGGAATACGGATGCTCGGAAAGCGTGCAAAAATTAATAAAATTTGCCAACGATAATGGCGGAACAGATAATATTACCATCATTATTGTTGATAATATCGTTAGAGGTGAAGATTATGATAGGTAGAGTATTAGGAAATAGATATGAAATAATAGAAAAAATAGGCGGCGGAGGAATGTCAATAGTATACAAGGCTAAATGCCGTGTATTGAACCGCTTCGTTGCAATAAAGATTTTGAGAGACGAACTTACATCAGACCCCGATTTTGTTGCTAAATTCAAGCAGGAATCACTTTCTGCCGCAAGCCTTACTCATCCTAACATAGTAAATATATACGATACGGGAATAGAGGGTGATATATATTACATCGTTATGGAATATGTAAAGGGTGAAACTCTTAAAAAATACATCAGCCGAAAAGGCAAGCTCAGCGAGCAGGAAGCCATAAAAATTTCCAAGCAGATTGCCGAGGCCTTGAAGCATGCCCATTCCAACAACATCGTACACCGGGACATAAAGCCACACAATATACTTATAACAGAAGATGGAATAGCAAAAGTAACGGATTTTGGCATAGCCAGAGCAGCAACGAGTTCAACCATCAACAATACCTCCAATGTCATAGGCTCCGTTCACTACTTTTCACCGGAGCAGGCAAGAGGCGGATATGTGGATGAAAAATCAGATATATATTCTCTCGGAATAGTCATGTATGAAATGGTGACGGGAGTTGTGCCATTTGATGCGGATAATCACATTTCCGTAGCAATGAAGCAGATACAGGAAAAACCTGTGCCTCCTTCCGCAAAAATCAGGAACCTTCAAATATCCAAGGGGCTTGAGGACATTATTATGAAATGTCTGGAGAAGCACCAGAGCTTCAGGTTTCAGAGCATTGACGAACTGATTAAGAAAATAGATTCATTATACGGGTTTAATACTGACACAGAACATGAGGATGATGCGGTTGATTCACCAACCATAGTTATTCCGGCAATAAACGACATAAATAGTGACTTGATCAATGAAAGTAACGGCGAAAAGAACAACGAAAATAATGTTATTGATATAGATTTGGTTGATGAAGGCTCCGACAGGGCATTTAAAACATTTTTCGGAGAAGATGCTCCGGGAGAAAATGCCGAAGATGAAGGCAGCTACGAAGAGGAGCAAAGCCCTGAGGAAAGGAAAAAGAACAGAGGTATCACCATAGCCGCACTTCTCAGTGCACTTGCGGTGGCTGTCATAGGCGGAGTGATTGCACTTAAGGCCATACTGTATGTGCCCGAGGTCTCGGTTCCTAATCTCCTGGGAAGAGATGAAGAGGAAGCACAAAAGATAATTGAAGATATGGGATTGATTTTCAAGGTGTCCGGAAGAGAATACAGCAAGGACTACGACGAAGGCCGCGTAATGGATCAAAGTGTGGAGGAAGGAAAGAAAATCAAGGAAAAATCCAATGTTGATGTTGTTGTGAGCAAGGGTAAACAGGTGATAACCGTTCCTAACCTGGTGGGAAAATATTCAATAGAGGCAGGAATAATACTGAAGAATGAAAGCCTTAAGGAAGGCAGCGTGAAGGAGGCAAATTCCGACAAGGTTCCTGCGGGACAAATAATGGATCAGTCTCCGGATGCAGGAACACCGGCAAATGAAAATGATGCCGTTGATTATATTGTGAGCCTGGGGCCAAAAATCGTATATGTTAAAATGCCAAAGGTTACAGGATTTGAGGTAAATGCCGCAAAGCTGCTCATAGCACAGTCTGGGTTGACAGCTGGAGGGGTTAGCGAAGAGCCAAGTGAGGATGTTGCCAAGGGGCTTGTGGTGAGACAAAGTGTTGCTGCAGGACAGGACGTAGCACAGGGAACATCCATATTGCTGACAATAAGCTCAGGAAAGCCTGAGACACCACCATCTGAGGAAAATCCGGAAGAGAAGCCTGGTGAAAAACCAGAGGAGAAACCCGAAGAAAAACCGACTGCGAGCTCATATCCTCTGACCATAACCCTTCCTTCAAACAAGGATAAGGTATTGGTAGTGGTGCAGAAGGTCGCTGACGGCGGAAGAGAAATAGTGTATTCAAAAGAAGTAGATACTTCAGCTCAGAGCATAATAGTAAATATTAAAGGAAGCGGAACAGAAGTATTCGAAATTTATATAGACAATGAGCTTTATGACAGAGCGGAAATCAAGTTTTAACAGGAGTTTTTATGATTGAAGGTATAATCATAAGAGGTGTAGGCGGAAATTACTACGTAGATACGGGCGACAATTTAGTGGAGTGCAGAGCCAGAGGGCTTTTCAGGCTGAAGAATATTAAGNNACTCTCGTGGGGGACAGGGTATTTATCCGTCTTACGGAAGAGGATGAAAATGCTGGCTACATCGAGGAAATTATGGAGAGGAGCAATGAGATGGTGAGGCCTCCCATTGCAAATATACAGCAGCTGATGATATTTTTTGCCGTTACAAACCCTGAGCCCAGCTTTTTACTACTGGATAAGCTTTTAATAGCTGCAGAAACTAACGGGCTAAAGCCTGTTATATGCTTTAACAAAAGTGATTTGGCTGATGACAGATTAAAGAAGAAATATAGCAGCATCTTTGTGAACACAGGCTACAAGGTTATTTTCACCAGCATGCATGACGAAGGTTCAATCAATGAGCTGAAGGACATTCTCAAGGATAAGCTCAGCGTGTTTTCCGGGCCTTCAGGCGTGGGAAAGTCTTCCGTAATGAATGCCGTCCAGCCTGATTTTCAGCTTAAAACAGGCGAGGTAAGCGATAAGCTGAAACGAGGAAAGCACACAACAAGGCATGCCGAAATTTACAAGCTGCATTTCGGTGGATACGTGGTGGATACACCCGGCTTCAGTTCGTTTGAGCTTGACGGAATAAGCGAATTCCAGCTCCGTGAGTACTATCCTGAAATTAAGAAATTTGATGAGGGTTGTAGATTTGACGACTGTGTTCACAGCAAGGAGCCGGGCTGCGTAATCAAGGATGCGGTAAACGACGGCAAAATAAGCCCTGTGCGATATAACAATTACCTTAGGCTGCTGGAAGAAATACGCAGCATAAAACCATATTAGATATATTATATTTGATGGAGGAAGTATGAATAAATTATCACCTTCTATACTTTCTGCTGATTTTTCCAATCTCGAAAGAGATATAAAAATTGTGGAAAAGGGCGGAGCAGACTATATTCACATAGATGTGATGGACGGACATTTTGTGCCCAATATCACCATAGGACCGGATGTTGTAAAATCACTGCGCAAGGTGACTGAGCTTACATTCGATGTGCATCTTATGATTGAAAATCCCGATGACTACATTGAAGATTTCTACAATGCGGGAGCGGACATCATAACGGTTCATCAGGAGGCTGCCATGCACCTTCACAGAACCGTACAAAAAATAAAATCCTTCGGTCTCAAGGCCGGAGTATCTCTTAATCCTGCGACACCTGTTTCCCTGTTGAAGGTTGTATTAAGAGATGTGGATATGGTATTAATAATGAGTGTCAATCCCGGATTCGGGGGGCAAAGCCTCATTAGAAACGTGAAATATAAATTTGAAGAGCTGAAACAGATGATTGAAGCGCAGGGGCTGAATGTCGATATTGAAATTGACGGAGGCGTGACTGCAGATAATCTTGAAGAGGTGCTGAGCTGGGGAGCAAATGTCATTGTAGCCGGGTCAGCCATATACAGGGCAAAGGAGTCTGAGGCCGAAACAAGAAAGTTTAAGCAAATAATGGAGAAATAAATGGCGGCGTTAATAATAGGCAGCGGCAGCGATTTAAGAAGGGACCGCATCGAAAATATCCATATAGAATATGTAATATGTGCCGACGGCGGTCTTGAAAAGGTGCAGGGTCTGAATTTAAAGCCCGATCTGATTTTAGGCGACTTTGATTCGGTGAATTCTTCTTTGTTGAATGGGTACAGAGACTCCGGGACAGAAATATACGCTTTTCCTCCGGAAAAAGACTTTACAGATATGGAGCTTGCGGTTGATACAGCTGTGAAAAGAGGGTTTAAAGAAATTGTTTTAATAGGTGCATCCGGCACGAGATTGGACCACACCCTTGCAAATATACAGCTTTTGGAGAAATATCACAGGCAGGGTATCAGCATTGAAATTATAGACAATAATAATCACATTGGAATTATATCGGGCAATACCGATGTAAATATAAAGAAAAAAAAGGAACACTTCGTTTCATTGGTGCCGGTTACAGAGACACTGGAGGGCCTTACGCTGAAGGGATTCAAGTATCCCCTGAACAATGTCACGGTTGAAAGAGGCACGGCACTTCTCATAANNATCAAAAGATTAACATTACTATAGGAGGCTTCATGAAAGCAACAGATTTGAGAGATTTGTTCAAATCTCCGGAAAACTACTCAGACAGCGATGTTGTTGTGGAGGGATGGATAAGAACCATCAGAGATTCTAAAAATTTTGGCTTTATAGAGTTAAATGACGGAACATATATGAAAAATGTTCAGATAGTGTTTGAAAGTAACCTTGAAAATTTTGAAGAGGTTAAGAAATTTTCAACAGGAAGTGCCATTACAGTAAAGGGAAGATTGCTGCTTACGCCGGAGGCAAAACAGCCATTCGAAATAAAGGCAACAGAGGTAACAATGGAGGCTGAATCAG
>DOON01000117.1:5707-6083 GCA_003514865.1 Clostridiales bacterium | reverse complement strand
CGCAGACAGAGGCTGCGGATGTGCTGACTGCAAACCGGGATGTGACTGCAACAGATACATAGAAATATGGAACCTTGTTTTCACGCAGTTTGATAAGGATGAACAGGGCGTATATCACCCTCTTCCAAATCCTAATATCGATACGGGAATGGGACTTGAGAGAGTTGCTGCTGTATTGCAGGATAAGCCTACAGTATTTGATGTGGAGCCACTTTTCTCCGTAGTGAAAAAAGTTTCTGAGCTGTCTGGAGTACCATACGGTTCAAACGATAAAAAAGATATTTCAATGAAAATTATCTGCGACCATTCAAGAGCCGCAACATTCATGATTGGCGACGGAATTATCCCTTCAAACGAAGGAAGAGGATATGTTTTA
>DOON01000117.1:0-5629 GCA_003514865.1 Clostridiales bacterium | reverse complement strand
GAAGGAAGAGGATATGTTTTAAGAAGACTTATACGAAGAGCAATAAGACAGGGAAAATCTCTTGGAATACATAATGCATTTTTGACAAACACTATAAAGGTTGTAATAAATGAATGGAAAGAAGCTTATCCGGAGCTTGGTGAAAAAGAAAGCTACATATTGAAGGTAGTTCAGCTCGAGGAAGAAAGGTTTAAAATAACCATAGACCAAGGACTTGAGCTCTTAATGAAAGAAATTGATCTGCTTAAGGAAGAAGGAAAGGATGTGCTGGACGGAAACGTTGCATTCAGACTTTACGATACATACGGATTCCCTTCGGAGCTTACAGATGAAATACTGACAGAAAACGGAATGAAATTTAATAAGCAGGATTTTGCCGCCATTATGGAAGAGCACAGAAAGATGGCAAGAGAAGCAAGGGGCAAGACAGGAAGCTCTGGCTGGAAGGATGAAGAATTCAGCATCGACACAGCTGAAACTGTATTTACGGGTTATGAAACATTAAATGATACTGCTGAGGTTACAGCCATTATTGTTGAAGGTGAGCAGGTGAATACAATATCTGAAGGCCAGTCAGGAATCATAGTTCTCAACAGAACACCTTTCTATGCGGAAGGCGGCGGACAGACAGGAGACGCAGGTAGAATAACCACCGAAGAATCTGAAGCCCAGGTTACGGATACTAAGAAATTCAAAAAGAGCATTTACCTGCATGAGGCTTTTCTTGCTAAAGGCAGCATATCTGTAGGTGACAGTGTGAACTGCAGTGTAAATGCAGACCAAAGAAAAAATACGGCCAAGAATCACACATGTACACACTTGCTTCACAAGGTGCTTAAGGAAATGCTGGGAGACCACGTAAATCAGGCAGGCTCCTATGTTTCTAAGGACAGACTGAGATTTGACTACACTCATTTTGAAGCGGTTGATCATGAAGCATTAAGAGAAATTGAAAAACGTGTAAATGAGGCAATACTTGCTGATTACATAGTAAATACGGATGTTCTCAATATTGAAGAGGCTAAAAAATCTGGAGCAATGGCTCTGTTTGACGAGAAATACGATGAGGATGTAAGAGTTGTAAGCGTAGGCGATTTTAGCAAAGAGCTTTGCGGAGGAACCCATATTGACGAAACCGCTAAAACAGGAATGTTTAAAATTATTTCCGAAAGCAGCATAGCTTCGGGAATCAGAAGAATAGAAGCAATCACAGGAAGAGCAGCCATAAATTATCTGGATGAGCTTGACAATATAACTGAAGAGCTGTCCTCAGTAATGAAATCATCGAAGGAAGAGCTTTTAGGAAAGGTTAACAATCTCAAGAAGGAAGTTAAGGATAAGGAAAAAGAAATTCAAAGACTTAACAATGATATTCTGAAAAATAACCTGAGCCAGATGCTTGACCAGTATGAGGAAATAAACGGTGTGAAGCTGTTTGCTATCAAGCTGAAAGACAAGGATGCCAATTCTCTGAGAGAAATTGCCGACAGAATCAAGGATAAAAATGAAAGCTGCGCAATACTGCTGGCTTCTGATTTAGGTGATAAANNTTCTTATGATTCGCTGAAAGAAAAAGGAACTAATCCTAATAACCAGCTCATAGGATATATATTGTCCGGAGACCCGACTTATATTACTAATCACAACAATGCAAGAAGTTTAATAAGAAAAATCGAAAGAGATGAACTGTTAGAAGAGATATTAAATGTTTATTTGGACGTAATAGATCTTTAAAGGGAAGGGCTGTTGTCAAGCATGTTGCCTTCATGGTCGTCGTGTGCTTGCGGCAGCCTTTGCAATTTCAGAGACCGGAATAGCTATGAAATATACAAAACTATTTGAAAAAAATAATGTATCGAAATTGTGCTACGGCACACTGTCCCTAAGCTTTTTACAAAATCGTGACACACTTGAACACAAGGTGGAGCTTTTGAATTATGCTTACGAAAGGGGAATTAACTTTTACGATACAGCCGAGCTTTATGACAACTACCACATATTAAAAGAATTCATAAAAGACAAAGACAGGGATAAACTAACAATAGCTACAAAAAGCTATGCGTATGACAGGAAGACTGCGGAGTACAGTGTCAATAAGGCTTTAAAGGAATTAAACACGGATTATCTTGATGTTTTCATGCTTCATGAGCAGGAGAACGGAAATAATTTTTTAGGACATTATGAGGCCGTGGAACGCTTTATGGAGTATAGAGACCAGGGTGTTATAAAGCACTTCGGTATTTCTACCCACAGGGTTGCGGCTGTGAGAGACAGTATTAAGTTCAAGGAAATTGAATTTGTTTTTCCTCTGCTGAATATGAAGGGTATCGGAATTCAGGACGGCACCGTCGATGATATGATCGATGCCATAAAAAAGGCAAAGGAATATAATAAGTTCGTAATGGCAATGAAAATTTACGGAGGGGGACACCTTATAAATGATGCCGAAAGAGCATTTGCTTTTGCAGGCAACATACAGGAAGTGGACTCAATCGCGGTCGGTATGAGTACAATTGAAGAAATTGATGCAAATATCGCTTACTTGGAAAACAATGAGTTAAATATTAATATAAAAAATAAAATTAGAAATCAAGAACGCACTCTCGTAGTAGAAGAGTGGTGTGTTGGTTGCGGAAAATGCGCGAAGAAATGCAGACAGGGTGCACTGACTATCATAGACGGCAAATGTGTTGTCGATATGAGCAAATGTGTGCTTTGCAGCTATTGCGCAGGTGAATGTACGGATTTTTATATCAAAATTGTGTGAGGTATCTATGGAAAGATTGATGGGCCTTGATGTGGGAGACAGGACAATCGGAGTTGCTGTCAGTGATTTGTTGATGATTACGGCACAGGGAGTAACTACGGTTAAAAGGACGAATATTAAAAATGATATCAACGAGCTGAAAAAAATAATAGACGAATACAAGGTTACCAAGATAGTTGCGGGACTTCCCAAAATGCTTGATGGTACTGTGGGCATACAGGGAGAAAAGGTTCTGAGCTTTCTGGAAAAATTGAAAAACCACATTGATTTGCCTGTTGAGCTTGAGGATGAGAGATTTACCACGTCAATATCGGAAAGAATGCTGATAGATGCCGATGTAAAAAGAAAGAAAAGAAAAGAAGTAATAGATAAATTAGCCGCAGTTCATATTCTGTCAGGTTATATGCAGCGTACTAAATTACAGAGGAGCTAAATATGGAAGAGAACATAATTGAATTGGTAAATGAAGACGGTAAGACCGAGAAGCTTGTTGTGGAAGCTACCTTTCATATTGATGACACTTTATATGCGGTTCTTCATGAAATTAACTCGGATGAGGGTATGATTTATTATGTAGAGGAAGCTGATGACGGAAACGGAATATTGGTAAAAGTCGAAGACGAGGAAGAAATCAAGGAAGTTATGGAAATTTATGAAGGCATNNGATCAGATCATTTAATTAAGATACTTGAGGATAAAGGGTACAAATGTACAACTCAGAGAATTTTAGTGTATGATATACTGGCTGAAAATAAAGATAAGCATTTAAGCACTGAAGAAATCTATGAGCTTATAAAGCATAAGAACCCCAAGATGGGAATTGCCACTATTTACAGAACCCTTCAGCTTTTCGAGGAAACAGGGCTGGTTTACAAGCATAACTTTGATGACGGCTGTTCGAGATATGAGATATTGTCGCCGAACAGCAATGAAATTCATCAGCATCATCCTTTGGTATGCAAAAAATGCGGAGAAATAATCGAGGTCAAGGAAGACCTGATGAACTCATTGGAAGAAATTATTGAAAAACAATACAATTTTGAAATATTAAATCATGTGGTCAAATTCACCGGAATCTGTAGTCAATGCAGAAATAAGGAGAATGAAAATGGCAACAGAAAAGAAACACAAGCTTAAAGTAATACCTCTGGGAGGACTGGGGGAAATCGGAAAAAACATGACAGTCATTGAATATGGTTCAAACATCATTGTTATTGACTGCGGAATGTCATTTCCGGAAGATGAAATGCTGGGTATTGATATAGTAATACCTGACATAACGTATTTAATTAAAAACAAAGACAAAATAAAGGGTATATGCCTGACACACGGTCACGAAGACCACATAGGGTCTATTCCTTATCTGCTGAAAAAAATAAATGTTCCTATTTATGGAACCAGACTTACTCTGGGACTTGTGGAAAACAAGCTTTTAGAGCATAAGATAGAAGATGCGCAGATGACTGTGGTAGAGGCAGGTTCAACCATTAATTTAGGATGCTTCAAGGTAACATTCATACGAAATAACCACAGTATTCCTGATGCAGTATCATTTGCAATTGATACGCCTATAGGTATGGTTGTGCACACCGGAGACTTTAAAATTGACTACACTCCCATTAACGAAGAGGTAATGGACCTTGGGAAAATGGCGGAGCTTGGCAGAAAAGGCGTGCTGCTTGCCATGTCGGACAGCACAAANNTCGGAAAAAGTCATAGGACAAAAATTCATGGAAATTTTCAAAAATTCCGATTCAAGAATAATAGTCGCATCATTTGCGTCAAACATACACAGATTGCAGCAAATTATTGACGCCGGCGTTGCAAACGGCAGAAAAGTTGCCATATCGGGAAAAAGTATGGTAAATGCCGTGAAGGTTTCTCAGGATTTAGGTTATCTGAATGTGCCTGAAGGAACGTTGATTCATGTAAATGAGCTTAAGGGTTATAAGGATAATGAAATTGTAATAATAACCACAGGCAGCCAGGGTGAGCCCATGTCTGCACTCACAAGAATGGCAAACAGCGACCATAAAAAGGTACAGATAAAGCCGGGAGACTTGGTTATTATATCAGCAAACCCGATACCGGGAAATGAAAAAACTGTTTCAAGAGTAATCAACATGCTTTATGAAAAAGGAGCTAATGTTCTTTACGATGCCTTGACTCAGGTACACGTTTCAGGCCACGCAAGGAGAGAAGAGCTGAAAATCATGCTTTCTCTGCTAAAGCCGAAATTTTTCATCCCTGTTCACGGTGAATACAGGCATCTGATGCAGCATTCAAAGCTGGCACATGAGCTGGGTGTTGCAGAGAGCAATACAATAATAGGCAAGAACGGTGACGTAATTGAGCTCACGTCAAAAACAATCGCAATAAACGGTACCGTTACGTCCGGCAACATACTGGTGGACGGACTTGGCGTAGGTGACGTTGGGAATATAGTTCTTCGCGACAGAAAGCTTTTATCCGAAAACGGATTAATAATTGTGGTGCTTGCAACAGAAAGAGGAACAGGCAAAGTTCTTTCGGGACCTGAAATAGTATCAAGAGGCTTCATATACGTGAGAGAAAACATTGACTTGATTGAAGAATCCAAGACAGTGGTAAGAAAAGCACTTACAAAATGTGAAGAAACAAACGTCAGAGAATGGAATAACATCAAAATGTCCATAAAGGACGCATTGAGCAGCTTCATTTATGAGAAAATCAAAAGAAATCCAATGATTTTGCCTATAATTGTAGAAGTTAAACCCGAAGAAATGACGGATATGAACAATTTTGAATTTTAGTATGCCCTAACCCCGTTTTTCCGACCGACAGGGAGAGAAAAACGGCGGTAGGTCAACCGCAACGATTATG
>DOON01000228.1 GCA_003514865.1 Clostridiales bacterium | reverse complement strand
CCTTGAGTTTCAGGTGTCCTAGTTGTCGTTTGCAGTCTTTGGACGAGTTCTTCCCATGATATCTCCGTATTTTTCCAAAGCTTTGATGTCCTGCTTTGTCCTGTTGCAATTATAAATTTTTGCAATTTTCACCCTCCTTTCTAGTCTTTTTGATAGAAATTACATTCGTAGGCATCAGCTCTAAGTGGTAAACCAGGAGCCCATTCTATAGGCTCTCCCATAATTTTTGCCACTTCTTCCGGTGAGCTTGCGCCTATTGGCACATCCAGTACGACCTCGTCATGCACATGGAAGTTAACTTCGTAGCCTCTATCCTCTAATCTCATTATACTTTCAGCAAGACAGTCCCTCGAAAATGCTTGTACGATGTTTTCAACGAGTTTGCCACCAAAAGTATCTATTCTTTCCCATTTCTTAGTTGTCTGATTCATACCCATGTAAGATACAGATGGGCTTCCAAATTGGTTAACACCTATTTCTGGCTTAACGTAAGCAAGCCTCCTTCCGGAAGGAAGTCCTATAAATAATATTCCTGACTGTTTCATAAAACTTATCCCTTTACCTATAGTTGACGGTTTATCTTTAATTGCATCCATGGCAGCTCTCTCTACAATCTTCCAATATGAAGTTATTCTTTGGTTTGAGTTTCTCCACATGTCTACAAGTGGCTTGAGTTCATCTTCTTCTAATCCCATTTTTAAGGCACCCATTGATATTAAAGCCCCAATGCTGCCTCCATATCCTAAAGCCAACTCAGCAATCTTACCCTTTTGCCTAAGAGGGTCACCTTTTTTAATACTCTCTACGGGAACCTTAAACATCTGTGCAGCTGAAGCCTCATAAATTTTCCCGTGAGTATTGAACACATCAAGTCTCCATTGCTCACCAGCTAAATATGCAATTACTCTTGCCTCAATTGCTGAGAAGTCCGCAACAATAAATCTTCTACCCTCTGAAGGAATAAAAGCCGTCCTTATAAGTTCTGATAGCGTCTGCGGTACATTTCCAAACAGCATTTCAAATAATTCATAATCACCATCTGCAACAAGTTCCCTGGCATATTCCAAATCCCTTAAATGGTTTTGGGGAAGATTNNCTGCACCTGCACTATCCTTCCGGCCCATCTTCCGGTTCTGTTAGCTCCATAAAACTGTAGCAGTCCTCTAATTCTATTGTCCGGACATACACTTCTTGTCATTGCTTCATATTTAGAAACAGATGTCTTGGCCATGAGTGAGCGTAGTTTTAATACTTCCTTTACCTTTAAGCTTGTTGCATTATTGTATAGCTCTTTTAGCTTTTCTTTATTCAAACTTTTTATCTCTTCGCCTGTCTCGTCCTGGATCCACTGCTTGAGTTGAGCAACAGAGTTAGGATTTTCAAGTCCAGTAAGCTTTTGTGCCTTATAAAAGCATTTATTATTAAATTGCGCACTGTATTCTATTGCATTTTGAGCAAAACTAATGTCAACACCTACCCCTCTGTCACAGATCCTTTGGTCGTATGCCCATAACTTCTGTTCGAATTCATGGAGTGGGAATCTTGAAATTTTCTTTTTTATTTCTCTTTCAACAACAACGTCCTGGATGCAGTAATCTTTAAATGTCTGCCATTTCTCTGGGTCATGTTCAGGTAAGTTTCTTTCTCTCATTCCATTAGCCTTTGTAGGCTTGCAAGGTTTAGAGAAGAAATTGATTAAAGCTTTACCCCTAGTGTCCTTTTGTTCAACTAGCCCAAGAGATTCAGCTACACCCGATAAGTGTCCTGGAAGTCCTAACTCAGCTGATGCTATCTGAGTACACATCCACTGCTTAATTGGCAGTTCAACATTGTAAAATTTGCTTATACAGGTCATTTCAAAATTTGCATTGTAGGCAGTTTTAATATTTTTTCTGTCTTGTAATGCATACCATACAACCGGCGGTAGTTCCTCTCCCTGTTCAACATCTATTAATTTAACCTCTTCATCATCAAAAGCATATGCAAACAGTAAGATTTTAAAATCCGGGGCAGATACATATTTGTAAACCCCGGATTCAATTAAATCCACGCTGCTATATGTTTCGATGTCTATTGAAAGCTCTCGCATATAGCATCATCCTTTACCCTAAGAAATCTTCGTCATCATCCTCGTTAATCATACCAGCAAAATCATCTTCTGCTCTTGATCTGCCACCTAATGACTCACCGTCTCTTGTTTTCATCAAGTTATTTAATCCGCAAGCGATACNNGAATGCGTAGAATGTAACGGAAGCATGTCCATAGCACCCGCTGTAAAACTCTGTGCTGTCAATTATAGGCTGGCCATTTTTATAAACAATACCAGGCTTTGTGTTAGCATTAGCATTCACAAAATAGTGACCTGCATATGTTTCATCATCTTCACGATCAATATCGCCATCTCTTAAAGGTGTCTTTAAATTAGCAGGAATCTTTCCGCCAAATTTGCTAATGCCTGCTTGCTTTGCAGCTTCGATTGCTTTGTTAATAGCATTCAATGTTTTCTTATCTGATTTTGGTACCAATAAACTTACTGAATACTTTTCATCTCCTCCATTAATGCTCTTTGGTTCCCATACATTTGCGTATGAGAATCTTACCTCTCCAGTTATTACTTTTGTGCTTACTTCTTGATTTGCCATGTTATTTATTCTCCTTTTGTTTTATTTTTTAGTTATAATAATCATAATCTTTGGAAGGTGAGTATTTGCTACACTCAACCTTAACCGTAATTCCATAATTGTTTCTTATTGCACTGATAGGATACACGGTGTTTTCACCCTGAGATATTGAAAGGTTTATACAAACCGTTTCTACTTTCTTTAACATATCCTTTTGGTTGCAAACATCAGCTTTTATGCAATCATTGCACATTGTTACATACCTCCTATTCAATAATTTCTTTAAAATCATTTGTGGCATTTTCATTTGTATTTAACTCAGGACGTTTGTCCTCAACAGGAACAAGTGTTGGCTTGCCCTGAGGCTTTACAATCATTTCTCCAATCAATTCATTGAATGTTTTCTTACTTAAGTATTTTTCTAAATCTGTGATACCTTTTAACTTTCTTGGCCAGATATCATCATCCTTATAACCGGCACCAATTAACTTAGCAGCAATTAAAGTATCATCGACTGAATACTGTCTATTGCTTCTACCCTCAACAAGTTTGAATCCAGGGAACTTAACATTATTATTGACAGCTTGATCAAGCGCATAATCCTTTACAAGCTTGGACCAAGTTGCAAGACGTTCAGCTAAATCAATAACCTCTGCAATTTCTTCGATTGATAAGCCGGCAGGCTTTTTGAAATCTAATGCAGCTATTTTACTTCTTTCATCTGCGTAAGCCCTACATATTGCCCTCGCCTTACAAAAACCATCATCGCAATGCTTACCCGCAACGCATTCATCAGAGCCGTTGAATGCTTTTATTGCTTTTTTATTGATCTCACTTCCCCAATAAAGTAAATCAATGGCTAATAAAGTATGACTATCTATATTGTCAATTCTTGGTTGGAATATTGTCATAGTAACTTCTTGGATGTCATACATAAATTCGTATTCACTTATTGCACCAAGCGAATATAGCATAAGCTGTGGATTGGATGTTGCATAAACGGGTACGCCTTTACCGTATTTGAGATCTATAATTTCCATAGTGCCGTCTGCAATTATAACTACGTCACCAGTACCAAATCCCTCAGGAACCCACTGGGAAAAATCAAGTCTTTGCTCTAACATAAGAACCGCATCTGGAGTCTTAGATTTAGCAGCATTAAATCTTTCAATTACAAAGTCTCTGTAGTCGTCCGTGTAGCTTTCCATATCTTCAGTTATTTCAAGGTCCTTTATTAACTTGTGATACTTCACCCTGGTTATTTCTTTTATAGCAAGTCTTAACTTTGCCTCACCCAGGCTATGAGCTGTTGTTCCTTCAGAGGCATATTCACTCTGAATATCAGGAATATTTGATTCAAGTAGCACTGATCCGGGGCAGTTCATCCACTTCTTAGCCCCGGATGCACTTAGTTTAGCGTGCACATCTGGCATATTAAGCCTCCTTTATAGCTTTCATAGCAGCGTTATATTGTGAAGCATCAAGGTCTGTTACCTTGCTTACTCCTAAGGATGATAAAATCCCTTTGGCAATATCCTTTCCTTTAGCTTTAGATAAGTCCCCTAAAACTTTTCTTACTTCTTCGAGTGTAAATTTTGGATCCTCCATACTTTCTTGTTCTTCGGAAGCTTGTACTACTGGAGCCTNNGTGCAACCTATAGCTATTGCTAAAGTCTCCAGTGCATGTGCCAATTCTGGCGCTTGAATCTTAATTGTTATTTCCATATCTTCCTCCTATATTTATCTAGCCTTAAAAGGCTTTGTTTTTATTGTGGTTGTTTCTCTCAATGTTACTGTGCCACGATCCCTAAATACGTCATATGTCTTTGTGCATATGCAACTTACTTGCTTATGACCCTTTATGTGGAATACCCGCCCACAGTTTGGGCAAGGTACGAGTTTTAAACTCATCTTTACCTCCTAAGTTTTGTGTGTTATAATAAATTCGGTTATTTAATCTTTACATTGCCGTTCATGCTCCAACATGGCGGCTCTTTTTTATTGGTGCCGGTAAATCGTACTTGTTTATGTAGTCATAAATTCTATTGCGGTCTACATTCAGCGCTATAGCTATTTCCATTACAGTAAATCCTTGTTCCTGCATACTAATGTAATGTTCGTCTAGCACTTCATAAGAAGATCTTCCGCCTCGTGCTTCTTTGTTTCTCTCTGTGCTTTTACGTCTTGTTT
>DOON01000127.1:381-2577 GCA_003514865.1 Clostridiales bacterium | reverse complement strand
GGAGAATATGGACAAAAGCCAAGAGTGGCAGTAACTGCCCTCGGTAGCGAGCATGGAGAAGACAACATATTTGCCGCAGCCTCAGGTGCCGCAAAATACGGTATAGATGTAACCGCTATAGGCACCAAAAGTGTTGAGGGCGTTAAAACAGCATTTGTAAGCTCAGAAGACGAAGCTCATAAAACAATGGAGTCCCTTCTGAATTCAAAGGAAGTTGACGCAGCAGTTACAATGCACTTTCCATTCCCCATAGGAGTGTCCACTGTGGGCAGAATAGTAACTCCGGGAAAAGGAAAAGAAATGTTCATTGCAACCACAACAGGAACATCCTCCACCGACAAGGTTGAAGGAATGGTTAAGAATGCCATATACGGCATTATAACAGCAAAGGCATGTGGTATTAAAAATCCGACCGTGGGTATTTTAAACGTTGACGGAGCAAGACAAACAGAGATNNAAACCAGGGATATGACATTAACTTTTCCGCTTCACAGAGAGCGGACGGCGGTGCGGTAATGAGAGGAAACGACCTACTTACGGGATCTGCGGATGTAATGGTGATGGATTCATTGACAGGAAACCTGATGATGAAAATATTCTCATCATTTACAACAGGCGGAAGCTATGAGGCCCTGGGCTATGGCTACCGCCCCGGAATAGGCGAAGCCTTTGACAAGCTTATACTCATCATATCAAGAGCATCAGGCACACCGTTGGTTGAAGGTGCAATAAAGTATGCCGCAGACCTAGTTAAGGGTAACTGCCTTGAAATTGCAAGACAGGAATTTGAAAAAGCTAACAAAGCAGGATTAGCAGAAATATTGAACGGACTTAAGGCTTCCAAGAAGCCGGCTGAGGCTGAAGAAGAGGTAAAGGCACCTGAGAAGCAAGTTGTGACTTCTCAGATATCAGGGGTTGAAATAATGGACCTTGAGGATGCGGTTAAGCTTCTGTGGAAGAACGGCATATATGCCGAAAGTGGAATGGGCTGCACAGGACCGATAATCTTAGTTAATGATGCAAATACACAGGCAGNNATTTACCAGTTATAAAATTTGTTAGCTTATTTAAGATTTTTTTGGTATAATATTAAATTGAAAGTAAAAACTTTAAATATGTATTATGGAAGTAAAAAAATTATAATAGTTGTTAGGAATATAATATATTGAAACATTAATAAATTTTGATATAATATATGTTAGCAAGGAGTGATATTATGAAAATGGGTTTTGAATTAAACCTGTCTCAAACTCAAAAGCTTATAATGACGCCTGAATTAAGACAAGCTATTCAAATTCTGCAATTCAACAATGTGGAGTTGATGGAGTTTATATACAATCAGCTGGAAGTAAATCCTTTTCTTGAATCAATGGACAATAAGAGCCAGGAATCAGGTTCTGCAGATGAACGGGAAAATGAAGACAGCTATGAGGACAGAAGTAAAAATGATGAAATAGACTGGCGAGAGGTTACGGAGAAGTATGACGATTTAAGCTACAAGGCATACGAGAAAAACCTTGATACAGACGAAAAGCAGTCCTTTGAAAGCTATACTTCCAGAAAGATGTCTTTAAAGGATCATCTTATGGTCCAGCTGGGTGTCTCGGTAAAGACAAACAAGGAAAAAAGAATAGGCGAATTTATCATAGAATCTCTCGATAATAAAGGTTATCTAGGATGCTCACTGCAGGACATAAGCCTGCTGTTGAACGAGGATGTAGTGANNCAAAGGGAATACAGGATAAGAATGCATATATCATAGCAGAAAGCTACTTGGAGGATATTGCGACGAACAAGGTTCAGAAAATTGCCAAGGAATTGAAGATAAGCGTAACAAGGGTGCAAAGCATATGTGATATAATAAAAATGCTTGAGCCGAAACCCTCAAGAGGCTTCATAGTTGATTCGGATAATATCAGATACATTGTTCCCGATGTAACCATCGAAAAAATAAACGATGAATATATTATTATCGTTAACGACAACAATCTGCCCACTCTTTCAATAAGCAATTATTACAAAAGTATGATAAGCAATTTTGACGACAAGGAAGCAAACAAATTTTTATCCGATAAATTGAATTCATCCATGTGGCTTATAAAAAGTATTGAGCAAAGGAGAATGACACTGTACAAGGTGACAGAATCTATTCTAAAATTTCAGAGAAAATTCTTTGATGAGGGCAAGACCTCTCTG
>DOON01000127.1:0-317 GCA_003514865.1 Clostridiales bacterium | reverse complement strand
TTTGAATTGAAATATTTCTTTGCAAGCAGCATAAGTGAAGCCGACGGTGGAGGAATATCATCAACCAGCGTTAAAACACAAATTCAAAAGCTCATAAACGAAGAGGTTCCTCAAAAACCTTTAAGCGACCAGAAAATAGCGGAAATACTAAGCGATGAAGGAATAAATATTTCCAGGAGAACAGTTGCAAAATACAGAGATGAAATGAGAATACCCGCATCTTCAATGAGAAGAAGGTATTAGCAAATGGCTTTTATACATAGTCGACTATGTGTGAAAGTCATTTTTGTATGCCCTAACCCTGTTTTTCCGATCTT
>DOON01000147.1:421-15316 GCA_003514865.1 Clostridiales bacterium | reverse complement strand
TGCATTAGCCTGCAATTCCATTCTTGAAGCTGCAAGACCTCCGTTAACCGCCTCAAAGCCGGATTTGTCTTCACTTACAATCACTATAATTTGGGGAGCATTAAAAAACAATTTGTCAATATTCTTTTCATTATCATCATTATACATCTGTTTCCAGACCGATCTGTAACCCCCTCCTATTTGTATAGTAGAATCATTTGCCATATCATAAAGTGCTTTTATCGCCATCCCTCTCACTTCATCTATTTTATCCTTGATAACTATATAGCGATTCATCTGACCGTTGCTGGCTGTAGGAGAATAACGTCCTGCCTCAATTATTTTATCTAATTCACCCTGCTCAACATCCTTATTTTTAAATTGACGTATGCTTCTTCTGAATTTTTGGAAATACAAAAAGTTATCCGGATCTAATTTTAATTTGTCCGCGTCATATTCCAATAGCTCGTCATTGTAATCAGGCATTGAAACAGAAGCCTCCGGACATATTGCCNNTTGCCACACAGTGACCGCATTCATTGCATAAATTCAAATCAACTGCTGCCTTTTCATTTACCAGCTCAATTGCATTTCTTGAGCAATCCTTAACACACATTCCGCATCCTATGCATGTTTCCTTGTTAATTATTACATTGTTCATATAATCCACCTCTATCCTTCATATTTCCTCTCCTGTCCCCTTAGCACTATTTGCAGCATACTTAATTAATCTAACAAACTTATTTAAAATATATAATTATTTCCCTTATTTACGGATATCCTTCATTTCTTCCATCGTTAAATATCTCCACTTACCTGTTGGTAAATCCTTAAGGGCAATATTCATAATTTTTATCCTCTTTAGCTTAACCACTTCATATCCACATTCAGAGCACATTCTTCTTATTTGGCGATTTAACCCTTGAGATAGGGTTATCTTAAAAGTTCGTTTATTAATCTTTACAATATCGCACTTTTTAGTGATGACATAAGATTTTTTCACAGGATTAAAAATCCTTACACCATTAGACATATTCTTAATAAATTCTTCATCTATGCCCTTATCTACAGTCACAATATATTCTTTTTTATGATTATTTTCTTCCCTAAGAATTTCATTCACTATGCTTCCATCGTTGGTCAGAAGTATTAGCCCTTCTGAATCCTTATCTAACCGCCCTATGGGAAAAATCCTTTCAGGATAATTTATGAAATCGATAATATTTCCTTTTATATGCCTTTCCGTAGTACAGGTTATGCCTACGGGCTTATTTAGGGCAATATATACATTGTTATTTTTTACCTTTAAAACCTTACCATTAACTTCAACCTTGTCAGTTTCTTCTACCACTGTTCCTAATACAGCAATTTCACCATTAACTTTAACTTTCCTCTGCTCTATTAGCTTATCAGCTTCTCTTCTTGAATNNTGAACAAAGTCCCGTTGAGCTAATATAATTATTTAGTCTCATTAATTACTCCTTGCATAGGTTCCGCTTTCATAAAATACCGATATGTAATGCACTTCTTCCAACCTTTTACTTAATTCAGAATACATTATTACTTCCTTATTTTTTTCAACATCAAATGCTCATCACAATATATGCCGTTTTTAAATTTAAAAGCATCTTCTCTCGTTCTGTATATCTTAAACCCAAACTTTCTATAAAGTTTAATTACATTATAGTTCATGCTTATACATCCCTGCAATGCTAAATTCTATATCTTATTTTTTTATTGCAGGCCATATTAATGGCATGCCTATGAAGCTCCCGATAGATATTAGACGAACTGAAGCTTTTTTGTTCCCACATATGGATAGAATCTACGAAAAATATAGTCATCTTTAATCCACTAGACTCATCATATACCATAGGACAAATGTTTTCAACCTGTTAAGTCACATCAAAATTCATATCCTTTTTATTTTACTGTTTTTATATTTATTAAAACCCGGGAAACAGGCATGAGTGCGTGAGAATATAGATTAATCCCCTGTATGACCAATAAAACATGAGATTTTCGCTATATAGTATATGCANNAGGAGTAATTGTAACAAAATTTGTACTACTGCATACTAAATAGGGTTGTACATAAACAAAGGAAAGGTCTTGCTGAAATGACGTCGTATTCTTCCAAGATGACATTGTATAATCACAAAAGAGAATTAAAATAGGGATTTTTAATTCAAATCCCACAAGGTGTATTTTATACAAAAATTATTTCAATTGTAGTGTGGAGATATCGTGATAATAAAAAATAAGCAGTTGGTTCTCTCATCTACTTGACAACCATCAATGTTTTATCCAATTAACATATCTTGATTTGTTAATTGAAGATTATGAGGAACAACCCTATAAATAGAACTTCCAAATATTCATAGAAATTCAAGATGACAACAACCCCGTGCCCGCGGCATTTCCCCGCGGCATTCCGTCCCTATGATATATGCATCAATGCACTTGAGTTTTGTATGTTTTTATATATCCCAGTTCAGTTCATTTCCATCAAAATCTATTATTTTTAAATAAGCTCCATCTTTTTTCTTGAAATATTCCCAATTATTTGTTACAAAAATTTTATCATCAATTATATTAAACAGCTCAACATAGTACCAACTTCTATCATAAAACTATGTACAATTTTTACAGAAAGCTACGTCAAAATATAACAAAAACAGTCATGCCAAGGACCATCATAAGCCATGAACCAACAATTATTTTATCCATTTTCGATGCTTTTTCAAAATCTCGTACATTATATACAATGATAATTGACATTATCCAATAGTATAATATGTCATCCCACCTTTTTTCGTAGGTATGAGTTATTACAGAATTCTCCATGTCAATGTAATGCGTATACTTAAAAGTTTCTATTATCTCCCTGGCAGGCATATTATTAACTGGGGTTTTCATTTCAAAAAATAATTTGTTTAAAATTCCCGCTCTTTTTAGTATTAAGTATTTTTCTTGTCCATCTTCCGAAATAATATAGATAAGCACTCCTTTTTCTTCATGCATCTTTTCTATTACATTAAAGTCATCAATACTTACTGAACTATAAAAATAATGAAATAATAAAAATGCAAGCATAAAAAAAATGATAAGACCTTCAATAATCCAATTCGTTTTTCTTTCTCTTGCTTTTTTCATTGGTTTTGTATCTTTAACGATAAGAAATATTATAAAACTGATGATACCTATTAATAATTTCATTTTGAGGACTCCTGTTTGTAAATATAAAATAGAAGAATAAGGGTTAATTTATATATATAGAAATAACATAAATCATTCCCCTTATTCATATTATAAAAATTTAATTAGTTTTTCAACAAAAATATATTCGCAAATCTATTTCTTCTTTAAACAACTATTTTTTTGATTTATTGACAATAATCTGGGTAAACTTCTATTCCATATACATTATAATACATTAATCTTTGGAAGATTCTATTGTTTTTCCAATCAGTAACATTAGAATATCCTTCATTGTATAAGTTTCCGGTTGATACAACCTGAGCTTTTGTACCATAGTGAAAACCATCTGGATAGCTAGTGTTTGGAGTACTTGTACCTTTCCATGTATATTTCCACAAATTGCATCTTACCGAAAACGCTTCAGCTAAAGTAACCGAGGCAACTTCGCCAAATATGGAACCTATTATTCCACCTGCTATTGTTGGTGATACATTAAGACCAATAGCTGTACTTGCAATTATGGCAACCAACTTATAAGTCCCTGCATAAATAACATGCGCTTGATCAGGCATATAAGAGATATATAAATATGTTTTTATATTCTTTTGATCTTGCATTATAGGATTAGTATAATACATAGTACCTAGATAAGAATAGCTATTAAGTAATGTAGGCTGGCCTGACATAACATTAACATCCATAGTAGTAGATTTATCAAGTTTGCCATTTAAATATTCCCTACTTATTATCTTGTCATTTCTATCATTTGGTCTTGCATCTGCTACCAATATTCCGTTTTCATATTGTCTAACAAGGTAACCTTCTGCAGTAAGCACAACTTTTACCCCTTCTTTTGTTGTATAATTAGCAACCTCAATTTCTTCTACTGTACTTATTGCCGAAGCTAATGCAGGTACTTGGCAATTAAACATCATAAACACTATTAATAATAAACTGATAATTTTCTTTGTTCTTTTCATGAATTTTCCTCCTAAAATCTTATGGTTTTTCGCTTCTATTTGAATTAATTCTTTCAACTTCTTTTCTCCATTTATGACCGGTGACTAAGCAGAAGACAAATAATTTATATTCATACTATCATTACACATTTCTATAACTATTTCTTAAACATTATCCCTAAAATTGACATAAAACTCAATACAACCAATGAAATTGACATACTTACAATGACACTTTCAACTCCAAAACCCATCAACAAAACCAAAACACCCAACTCCACGCCAAGTATTATCCTGGCTTTCTTCCCATACACTTTTACCTCGGCAGCATCTAATGGCTTGTTCGTATCTTCCACCGGTGAGAGATAAAATATGATCAATGAGGAAACTATAGAAATTGTTATACAAATAAAGTTTGTCCATGGTATAAACTCCATTGCCAAAAATACTGAAACTATCATCACTACAGAAAAAATATAACATCCGGTCTGTGTTCTTGCGTGATATCCCCCGGCATATACTCTTAGAGGTATATATGCAGCAAGAAAGACTATAGTTTCAGTAGTTTTATTAAAAACAAATCCTATGAGCAAGGTTGTAAATATGTTGACCAAAAGTATAAAACTCTGCTTAAGCCCATATGCATATATTTCTCTGTCTTCTGAGGATATTATCTGGTTTTGAACCATTAGATCCGTTGCCTTTTCACAAACACCATACATAATTAGAATTTGCGAAGCTTATTAGCTCCAGTTGGCAGCTTTGGCTGATGGGCGACAAACAAACATGTAGTATTAACATTCAATGCTGTAATCATTAGCGCGAAGACTGCCAAATATTTTGTTAATTTCATAACATATCTTTTCATAAGCATTACCCCTTTCTTATACTTTTTCCTTATTATATCAAATATTTTAAATTGTGCCGTTTGTTGTAATGAAATGTGTGTTTTTTTGTAATGAAATGTCGATTCTCAAAAGCAAAAAAACAGACTCGAAATTCAAATCTGCTCTTATTCCGGCAATAAGACCGTAATTTTAAAGATTTCACTATCATAATATACTTTCATATGACCATCATTTCTTTTAACGGCTTCTTCTACACTCCTTAGCCCCATTCCATGATTTTTTCCATTTTTCGAAGTAAGTAATGTTCCGTTTTCTTCTTTTATTTCACCATTGTATGTGTTACTTATGGTTATTATAACATTGCCCTTGCTATAGTTAATCTTAACAGATAAAAGCATTTCACTGCTGCACTTCTTCAATGCTGTAATTGCATTGTCAATGAGATTGCCAAGTATAACTGTCATATCATATTCAGATATGTTTAACTTTTTCGGAACGATTACATCTACCTCTAATTTTATATCTATATTTGCTATTGCCTGCAGCTTGTAGTTCAAAATACTGTGTATAATTATGTTCTCTGATTTTGAATAAAGTGTCCTGGAATCAACGGATGAAATAATATTGTCTATGTATTCGTTCAGTTTTATGTCTTCATTACTCAGACTTTTCAAAGCAATCATATGATTTTGTATGTCATGCCTGATAATCTGTACCGAATCAAGCGACTGCTGCATCAAATCAAATTGTTTTTCGTAAGCTCTGTTCTGCTGCTCTAAAAGAATTTTCTCTGTTTTTGCAGAAAATGAGAGATATAATGTGTCGTATAAAAACAGTATGGCAAAATTAGTTCCCAGAATTGAAACAATCAGCATTGCCATTTCAATTCTATTGAAGCTTCCATGCGTAAAAAAGCTTATAAATTGATACAATGATGCTGCAGAAACAAAAATTGTACTGAACCAATAAAAATTTGGCACTGGAATATCATTTCTTATATTTTTAAGATTAGTGAGTATAATAACGAGCATCATTGAAAAAATTCGTATCAATACCAATCCAATTTCGGAATTATATTCACTATTGCTGAAAACAGGTATTGCAAAATATCCCGTAAGAACGGCGACCAATGTTTCAACCAGCATCAAAACCATAAATGATATACCTGAAAAAATAACCTTTTTAGCAAGTGAAGCCTGGTAATTGAGCGACAGGCAGAAAAATAGACAAACATTCATTACAAGAAGCACAATAGGCTTTCTTACTGTAAAAAACATCAATAAATTTGCAAAATAATAAATAACATATGAAATAGCCTCTGTTTTCTTGCTTGTACATGGTTTATCAAAGAACAGCCTAAGCATTTTATATATGACGTAGGTTCCAAATATATTTGATATAGCGTAGGTGATTTCATACGAGCTCATCATTTGTATCTTTCCTCCTCATACATGGCGTGGAAGTCCTTTATCTCTTTTAACTTCAATCTGCTGATAGGAATAATATCTCCATTGCACATTTTTATTTCACTTCTATTAATACTTTTAACATGGTCATAATTTACAATATATGAACGATGAGGAACCATAAAAATATCTTTAGGAATATTAGACAAAACAGAAGAAATAGTTCCGTAAAAGCAAAACACATTGTTGAAGGAAATCAGTTTCATTTGTCTCCCTGAGCATTCAAAATATATTATATCCTTAAATGGAACTGTTTCAGTTTCGCTGCCTATATTAAATGAAAATGTATTATTTTCTATCCCTATAATCTTTATAGCCAACCTTATGTCATTTACCACCATGTTCTTGTCCAAAGGTTTCGTTAAAAAATGTAGTGGCTGCACATCAAGCAGTTGTCTGTCATAACCGTTCTTTGATGAAATATACACTATCTTCGTTATGTAATCTTCCATTTTATCTCTTATAAAATGTCCCACCTCTACTCCGTTGATTTTACCAAGCTCTATATCTAAAAAAATCAAATCAAAGTTATTGCCGTTTTTAATGTAATTTATAAGCCCTTCTCCTGAAAAAAATATATCTACAGATAATTCTACACCTGATTGCTTCTGAAAATCCAAGATAATATTTTCGAGCTCCGCACAAATCTCACCAACATCGTCACATACAGCAATTTTCAGCATAGATATTCCCTCCTATCCTGCTTGTGCCCCATTGGGAACTAATTTTTCCGGCATTGCTAAAACGGGAATAATTCCGTCGTTATATCCTATATCAAATAACATGCCATGAGAGTATTGATTGAACATTTTTTTCGGCGCTAAATTTACCACAAACAAAGCCTGTTTGCCTTCTATTTCTTTTGGGTTCTCCCTCTCCTTCTTCATTCCGACAAGAATAGTACGCTCAAATGAACCAAAATCAACAGTGAGTTTGACCATTTTATTGGATTCAGCAATATCCTCCACAAGCTTAATTGTACCAACCCTGATATCAATTTTTTCTAAATCGTTCATAGTAATTTCCGGTTTTATCGTATCCATAACGTCTCCTCATCCTTAGAATGAAAAATATATATAATTGTTACTTCTCTAATATGTATTTATAATTCACAACAAGCAACAGTTGTGTTTTATATAACTATTATATCACAATATGCAATATTTGGGAATGTTTAATTCGAGCTTTGTGGACAATGAGGCACATCAATTGCAATGGTAATATAGCAATATTATATTTTTAAGAATTCATTATTGACATTTTGGTCTATTAGATATAGACTTGTAATATGAAGTCTATACCGAATAGACCAAGGAGGTTTATCATGAAGGAATATAAACTTGCAGAAAGTGAAGAAAAGTTTGCAGAATTAATTTGGCAGAACGAGCCAATTGGTTCCGGCGTTCTTGTGAAACTATGTGAAGAAGAAATGAACTGGAAAAAGTCTACAACATATACAGTACTGAAAAAGTTATGTGAAAAGAGCATTTTTCAAAATGAAAATGCTGTGGTCACATCTCTGATTACAAAAGACGAATATTACGCTAAGCAAAGTGTATGTTTTGTTGAGGAGACCTTTGGAGGGTCGCTGCCGAAATTTATAACAGCTTTTATCAGCGGTAAAAAATTAAGTGAGCGTCAGGCTGGNNATAGAAATGAGTCAACTATTTCTTGCTGTTTTAAATATGAGTCTTACGGCAAGCTATGTAATACTTTTTGTGATACTTGTCAGACTTTTGCTCAGAAAAGCACCCAAGGTTATCCCTTATGCGCTATGGGGGGTGGTGGCATTTCGCCTTATAATCCCATTCTCCTTTGAAAGCATGTTTAGTCTTATGCCGCGGAATGCGAATGCTGTTCCAATCCCCAATGATATTATCTATCAGCAAGGACTGCAGATTAACAGTAGGATAGAATTGATAGATACATTTGTCAACAGATCACTTCCCGCTCTTACTGCTGGGGAGAGTGTAAATCCATTTCAGATTTATACAGAAATGAGTACTTATATCTGGATTTTAGGAATAATGGTATTGCTTGCTTATAGCCTTGTATCTATTTTTATCTTAAAAAGGCAACTAAAAAGTGCACAATTAATAGAAAATGGTATCTTTGAAGCCGTGAATTTGAAGACACCGTTTGTACTTGGAATAATAAAGCCCAAGATATATTTACCGATTGGGCTTAACGTTGAAGAAAGAAGATATATTTTACTACATGAACAGACTCATATCCATCGAAAAGACCATATTATTAAATTATTAGCCTTCCTGATATTGTCCATACACTGGTTTAATCCCCTTGTGTGGATTGCATTTATGTTGATGAGCACGGATATGGAGCTGTCTTGCGATGAACAGGTACTGAAAAAAGTGAATGCAGATATTAAAAAGCTGTATGCTAATTCATTATTGTCGCTTGCCACAGGCAGGCACCTCTTAAATGGAAGTCCACTTGCTTTTGGCAAAGGAAATGTGAAAGGGAGGATTAAAAACGTGTTAAATTATAAAAGGCCAAGATTTTGGGTGATTGCTTTATCGGCTATTATTGCAACGGCTGCCGGGATTGGACTTTTGGCAAATCCTTATAGCCCAAATCCAGATTTGATAACAGGATACATTGTAATAGAAGATAACCTATTATATCTTGATGAGGTTGAAATTATTACAATGGGAGACAAGGAGCGAATAGAAGAACTTGAATTGAAAGATACTGATATGCCAAATGGATATCACATTTATAATGCAGATGTGGAAAAACAAACTTTTGAGCTGACAAATAAAACAACATATACATTTGTTGATTATAATCTTTTATTTGTTAAAGAAGAGGATGGAGACAGAATTTATACAACTACAAAAAAAGAAGATTTTATTCAACATTTAAATACATCCTATTCTGATTCACCGCCGGCACAAAAAGTTCCTTTTTTTCTTGAAGTAAAAGATGGTAAAGTAATAAGCATTACTGAAAAATTTGAATTTACAATTTGACTTTATAGACAATTACAGGCAATTAAACAGAAGCATATCAAATCTTACTCCAATAAGTCATGGACAAATGCCGTGGACTGTTTCACGGATGGATATGCTTCTTTTTAAGCCGAGACATAAAGGTCTCGAGGCTTACCCCTTCTAAAACTAAATCTCAATTTTAACTTTATATTCATCCATCCATGTATTAATCTGGATAAAGTAAGCAATCAACTGTGGTCCTGTCATTAATTGTCCATACCAAGGCGTTTCAAAAGATTTACCACCGGTATCTACTATCTCATTAACTTTCTTGTCATCTATCAGCTGGTGAATTGGAGAGTTCTTATCAGAAAGAATTTCTTTCATCCACTTTTGAACGGCTTCTGTATAATCCATATGATGTGTTTTTGGATACGGGCTTTTTTTCCTTTCAATTATTTCATCAGGCAATATACCTCTAAGAGCTTCCCTTAACACTCCCTTTTCCCTTCCGTTATAGAATTTAAATTTATTAGGTATATTATAAGAATATTCTACTATTCGATAATCTGCAAAAGGCACCCTGACCTCAAGACTGTTGTACATGCTCATTCTGTCCTTCCTGTTAAGCAAGGTCATCATAAACCATTTAATATTTAAATAAAACAATTCCCTCATTCTTGCTTCTTCTTTAGATTCGCCTGCTAACTTTGGAACTTTTTTGATTGTATCACTATATCTTTGAGATACATATTCTTTTAACGGTAATTTAAAGAATTCTTTGTTAATTATTTCATTGCGTTCTTTTGATGATTTAGACCACGGGAAAGTATCAGCATTAATATCTTCGGGACGTGTAAACCAAGGATAACCTCCAAATATCTCATCAGCACATTCGCCGGATAGAGCTACAGTTGAATTTTTCCTAATTTCTTTGCAAAATAAAAGTAGTGATGAATCAATGTCTGCCATTCCGGGTAAATCATTTGCCAAAACAGCATGTTTTAATGCTTCAACTAATTTTATATTGTCCAATATGACTGTACGGTGATTGCTTCCTATAAATTCAGACATCCTCTCTGCCCAGACCTGATCCGAAGTAGGCTGAAAAAGATTTGTCTGAAAATATTTATCATTGTCTTTATAGTCGATTGAAAATGTATCAAGTGTTTCTCTTCCTCTGTTCTTATAATAATTTGATGCAATTGCAGATATTGCACTGGAATCTAATCCTCCTGAAAGAAATGTACACAAATGTACATCAGATACCAATTGCCTTTCAACGGCATCTCCAAGTAAATTTCTTGTCGTTTCAATTGTGGACCGTAGGTTTTCTTCATGTGGCTTCGCTTCTAATTCCCAATATTCATGAATTTGGGGAATATTGTCTTTGTAAATTAAATAATGTGCCGGAGCAATTTTTTTTATATCCTTGAATACACCATTGCCGAGAGTTCTTGCAGGTCCAAGTCCGAATATCTCCATTATTCCCTCTTCGTCTATTACAGGCTCTACTAATGGATTTGCCAGCAATGTTTTTATTTGAGAGCCAAATATGAAATTATTGTTTTTAATACTGTAAAATAACGGCTTTACTCCAAGAGGATCTCTCGCTAAAAATAATGTTTTTTCATTTTCATCCCAAACTCCAAAAGCATATATGCCATTTATATGATGTACACAATCCGCTCCCCATTCAATAAATGAAACTAATAACACTTCTGTATCTGAATAGGAATTAAACTTATGTCCTTTTGACTTAAGTTCATCTCTGACTTCATCCGTATTATAAAGCTCACCATTATATACCATTACATATTGTCTTCCTCCTGCCTGACGTTCCATAGGCTGTTTGCCACCCTCAGGATCTACAATAGTTAAACGCCTATGTCCAAATAAAACATTTTCAGATTTAAAATATCCACAATCATCGGGACCTCTTTCCTTTAGTGTTTCTGTCATCTTTTCCATGATATTTATTTCATCCGAAAAATTAATATTTGTATTTACCCACCCTGCTATTCCACACATCTATTTTCCTCCTGCTTTTAATTTAATAAAAATATTTTATGTGGAAAAAAGTTAATTGTGATGGATTTTACTTAATCATCAGTCCTTTACGCCCCTCTTAGCATCTATTTGAGAGCTGTTTAATTTATTGTATAATTAGAGAAATATTAAAGAAAATATNNACTATTAGTTGACGGTCCGAGTGATTATATAAATTCAATCATTAGATATGCTGAAAACTTTGAAATAAAAGTCAAGGTTTCTCTGTTCAAAAATGAGCAGTGGAAAAGGAGCTTGTTTCATGCTGTGGAATATGTAGATTTTAGAAATAAAGGTTCAGGTAATAAGCATGAGCTAATTGAAAACTATTGTAAAAATAATAATTATTACAATGCATCTAATTTATATGGCAACAAGCATTTAAGTATTATTTCTCTTCAAAAAATAGGAGAGGAAATTTCCGAAAGATTAGGAAACGATATTACTACAGTTTTCACTCAATTGAGCAATGGATATACTGTATCTGGGATATACAATGGATTTGCAAACAAATGGGTGGAAGGTGAAATAAATAAATATCCTCAAATATTTTCATGTACAATACCCTATGGAAATGCTATATATAAAGATTACAAAAAAAACTTGGAATTAAGTGACATCAGCATTGAAAACTACGATGTAAGAGTCAATAAATATACAAAAAATTTATTTGCGGATGAAGGAGCATTGCTTGAAGAAGCATTAAATGCCGTTAATGATACAGATGGAAAAATAATCCCTGTTGATGAGGCACTGTTAAAAGAAAGTGTTCAATTTCTGCGGGAACAAGAATATATAGATTTAACAGTTCAAGAAGGTTATTCTTTTGCAGGATTTTACAAGCTTGTTAAGGAAGGAAAAATTAAAAACGGCAAACATGTCATAATCCTCAACAACGGAAAAAGTGACTTAGAAATAAAAAAAATTGAAAACTTTCAGGAATNNTAAATGGACAAAAGAATGGTTGCAGAATTATTCAGATACATTGGATGAAACAGAAGAAGCAGTCGAATATGCCATGAAAAACGGAATTATACTTATTGCCTTAAGAAACAAAATTCCACAAGGTATCAGTGTTGTCGTCAATCTTGGATTTGAAAAAGTTATACCAACCTACCACCTGGTATACATCGGTACAAAGGAAGGGAATAAAGGCCGTGGTGTAGCATCAGAGCTTATCAATCAATTGATTGATTTAACAGGAGGCAAGCTTTCACTTCATGTAGACTTAGAAAACAAAAAAGCAAGAACTTTATATCAAAAATTAGGTTTTAAAACCGCGTATTACAGAATGATATACAACAATGAACTTGTATAAACATGCTAATAATAATTTACATAAAACAATTGACAAATATCAGCATATGGTATATCATGCATAATAATATATTGCTGTGATGAGAAGCAGTAAATGTGCATGGTCTTCAGAGAGGAAACTATGGTGAAATGTTTTCGGCCCGCTGTATGTTGAACCCGTCTCGGAGCTTTTGGGTGTGGCAACCCAAACGGTGGAAGCCGTTATTTGAAATGAGATGCTGCATTTGCAGCAATTAGAGTGGTACCGTGGAAAATCCGCCTCTTTGTCAGAGGCGGATTTTATTATTTTTGATATTAAAAATTAAAGGAGGCAATAAAAATGAAAAAAGAATTAGGAATTATAGGAATAGGAAACGTGGGCTCCATGCTGCTGCGTAAATTTACGGAGCTCAAAGTATTCAGCGAAGAAAATATTTGTGTGGCTAATCGTTCAGAGGAAAAGTTGGAAAGCCTTTCGAAGAAATATCCCGCAATAACTATATGCAAAAGCAACATTGAGCTTGCACAGAAATGCAAAAACATATTGCTTTGTGTGGAGCCTTTAAATTTACCGAATGTGTTGATGGAAATTCAGCCATATACAGATTCTGACACATATGTTATGGTGTCAACCTCCATGGTTACTGAAGAGGATATTCACAAATTTCATGATGGAGGCATAACAATATTCATGCCCACGCTGATATCAATGGTAAATGGTGGTGTTACACTGACATATCATAACAGCTGTGTAACTGAAGAGCAAAAAAACTTCTTCCACTCTTCACTTAAGCAGTTCACCGAAGTAAAAATATTGGATGAGGCTGATATCAATATATGCCAGAACATGACGGCGAGCTTTCCGGGGTTTTTTGCGGAAATAATGCTGGAATTCGTCAAGTCCGCATCTGTGCGCAGTCAAAATGTATCTGTTGATGAGCTTGAGCACNNTTCACTTTTAGGGGCATCAAGGTTGCTTTTGGAGAAAAATATGAGCTTTGAAGAAACAATACACCGTGTATCTACAAAGGGCGGAATAACATATGAAGGAGTTAAGATTTTTGAGAAAAGACTTCCTGACGTCTTCGATGAAGCTTTAAGTGCATCTATGGGACGTTACAATGAAATCACAAAGCTTGCTTCCGCTCAGATTGATGTGATTAAAGGACAGAAATAATAAAAAATTCTGCCAAGTTATTCATGGATATTGACAATCCAAGCCTGTTGTGATAACCTCAGAATAATTATTTATGAAAAGGAGATATAATAATGGCGAGAATTATCACTGAGCCTTCCAGAACGTTTGGAGAGTACCTGCTTCTTCCTAATCTTACTACAAAGGATTGTATTGTTGAGAATGTGGATTTAAGCACACCTATTTGCAGATTCAAGAAGGGTGAGAAACCTGACTTAAAATTGAATATACCCTTCTCATCCGCTATAATGCAGTCCGTTTCTGATAATAACATGGCTATCGCCCTTGCCAAAAACGGCGGAATATCTTTTATATATTGTTCACAGTCTATTGAGAGTGAAGCAGAAATGGTTCGCAGGGTTAAGAAGTATAAAGCCGGATTTGTAATCAGCGATTCAAACCTTACACCTGAACATACACTGCACGACGTGCTTGAGCTCAAGGAAGCAACAGGTCACTCCACAATGGCTATTACCGACGACGGAACATCGGACGGAAAGCTTTTAGGTATTGTAACAAGCAGAGATTACAGAATAACANNGAAGCTAATGATATAATATGGCAAAATAAATTGAATGCTCTGCCAATTGTGGATGAAAACTTCAACCTTGTTTACATGGTTTTCAGAAAAGACTATTCTGAAGATAAAGAAAATCCACGTTCATTGCTTGACAGCCAGAAAAGATACGTGGTTGGCGCAGGTATAAATTCAAGGGATTATAAGGACAGGGTTCCGGCACTTGTTGAAGCAGGAGCAGATATTCTGTGTATTGACTCCTCTGAAGGTTTCAGCGAATGGCAGTCAGATACAATCAAATGGATTAAGAGCAAGTATGGCGATAAGGTAAAGGTTGGTGCAGGAAACGTTGTTGAAAAAGAAGGCTTCAACTATCTTGCAGATGCAGGTGCCGATTTTATAAAGGTTGGTATCGGCGGAGGCTCCATCTG
>DOON01000147.1:0-251 GCA_003514865.1 Clostridiales bacterium | reverse complement strand
CTTGACTGAAGGCGGAGCACACGATGTTATTTTAAAGAATCAATAATGCGCCTTGAAAAGTAACTTTTAATCAAATATGATATAAAAAATTAATCCCCGCGATAATCAAGCTCTGATTATTTCCGGGGATTTTTATTATAATTCTAACGTTGGTTATCCTTCTAAAATACGGCTAATAGCCATCAATATCAGACCTGTTAAGGTCATGAAAATCAAAAATTTAAAATTACCACTTAAGTTCAGTCTATCCT
>DOON01000123.1 GCA_003514865.1 Clostridiales bacterium | reverse complement strand
AATTACTAATAAAAAAAGTAATGATGACGAATTTAGGTAAGAATGTCAAGGGGGAATGTAACGGGGTTGTCGTCACCTGATTTTCGATTAATAATCAGGTGATATTGAGACGATGAGCAATAAAGATATTGACATTCAGGGTCGTGCATGGTATTAATTACCAAAGGGGTGGTTTTGTGTCAAGAGAAGCGAGTCCTGTTTGAAGATGAGAAAGACTACTATAAATTTATTCAGGTTTTGCAACGGTACAAAGATATTTGCGAATATAAATATATGCCTAATGAGAAGAATATGTGGCAGTTATGTATTTTGGTATAACAAAAAATATGACAGAATAAAGTTAAAAATTATAAGTGGACAAATTATAACGACTATACAATCGAAGACAAAATAAAAAAAAGAATTAGTTCTTGATATTTTTAATTCAACTAAAAGAGAAGATGCGTAAAATGTTTTATAAGGTATATAAGTAAAGAGAACGGCGATGAATGTATGGATATATCTGAAAAGGTGCAGCTAACGGATAATGAAGCAATAAAAATAATAAAGAGCTGCTGTGAGATGTTTGACAAACCAACAACAAATTGAAAGGCTGACAGGAACCAGCAGAGAAATAATTAAAAAGTCCAAAGATGACAACAACCCCGTCCCCTTGACACACGAAGCGATTTATAGGTTAGAATGATTGATTAAATATAACGGGAGGTGTGTGATTTTGTTTGAGTGGAAAAAAATAATTTATAGCGTAATTATAATCTATATCATGATATCATTGGTTTTGAATTATTTAATAAAGACAAACAAAATAAAAAGTGGCAAAGTTTTGAGGTTATTCATTGAAAGCGATGAAGAGTTTATTAAGCATTGGGAAACGAACAATAAAGATGGGATTATAAAATATGCTATTAGTAATTTTAGATTTTATGTAATTATTTTGTTTATAACAGGTATTTTTTACATGGTTAATAATATTAATTTTTTTTGGTTTGACCATAAATATACTATCGTTGTTGCGCTCATGATTGGTATGGTATTAGGTATAGTAGATACATTCATAGGATGGAGGGCAATGGGAGATAGATATAACATTTTGACTAAGAAAATAGAGGATGACAGTAAAATTGATGAAAAAAACAAAGAATAGAATTGAGATTTTAAGGTGACGTCAGAATGCGCAAAAATGATATCTTAAGGAATAGGGACTTTTTTAATCAGACCATGAGCAAGTAGAATGTTAAGACAAGAAAAAAAATTGCGATATGATGTATATTTTCATATATGTGCTATTGGTAAAAATGGCGACTTTGACACTATTCAAAGTCGTCATTTTATGCATGTTCAATCATGCGTATGGGGTCATAATTTGCTAACAAATTTAAAAGCCAATGGCAAACTCATCTAAAGAAAACAGCAATATATATACTTGCATCTTTTTAAATTATAACGCAAAATTATTGAAAAATCAACAATATTGATATTGCCGCTCTATAGAAATACACCTATGATATTTTCTGCTATTTTCAATAATTTCCCGCTGTGAATTAATTCTCTTAATTTTTCTATATGAGGATATAAATATATATCATCTTTCATAATTGGTATAGTTTCGGTAATTTCATTGTAAATAGCTTCAGTAACAGTACTTTTCTTTAAATTCTTATCTATATATTGATACGACTGATAAGCAGATAATAACTCTATAGATAAAATATATTCCAATTTTTCAGCAATTGCAATTGCTTTTTTGGAAGAATTATATCCCATTGCAACATAATCTTCCTGATTACCACATGTGGGGATATTATCAATTACAGATGATGTTGACAGTATCTTCATATCATTTAACAACCCTGCCTGAGTATACTGTGGTATCATCAGTCCCGAATTAAGCCCCGGATTGTTTACTAAAAACCATGGATTTTCTGATAGATTACCATCCACCAGTCTGTTGTTTCTTCTTTCAGACATTTTAGCAACCATTGTGGCTGCCATGGCTACAGAATCCATCTCAAGACCGATAAAAGATGAATCAGGGTTCCCGCCGGAGATTGCCTCACCATCATTGCTTTCACCCCAAATTATGGGATTATCCGTACAGCTATTCATTTCAACTTCCAATGTATCCAACGCATCGTATAGTGTCTTTTTAACAGCACCGTGTAATTGCGGGATGCACCTTATAGACAATGCATCTTGCAATCTATAGGCATAGTTTGCCTTAGTTATCTCCGAGCCTTCCAATATATTTCTTATATTCTTAGCTGTTTCTAATTGATATTTATGTGCCCTGACACTCATTAGCCTCTCATCATAGGCCCTTAATGTGCCCTTTGATACTTCCAAAGTCATTGCACCGATAACATCAGCCGTTTTAACAGAATTTATTATATCATAGATAGCTAAAGCCGCTAATCCGGTGACGCTTGTAGTGCCGGATACTAAGATCAACCCCTCTTTATATGACAGTCCATATTTACCAAGATTGTTTTCTTCTGNNTTTTTACCTTCCCCCATTATAGCCAATGCTATATGAGCCTCCGGTGAAAGATATCCGACCGAACCCTCTTTAGGCGCAAACGGAATAAAACCATAATTTAAAAATTCTTTATATCTGTCCAAAGTCGCATTTCGTATACCGCTATAGCCCTGTCCTGCGTTTTGAAGTATCATAAGCATAGTGGCACGCACTTCTTCTTCCTTCATTGGTTCACCAACCGATGTTGAGTGAGAGATAATTATATTTCTTTGTAACGTTTCCGCATCTTCCTTGGAAATGGTTTTAGTGCTGTTTGCTCCAAATCCTGTTGTGATGCCATACATTACTCTACCCTGTTCAACCCACTTTTCAACCAATTGGCGGGATTTATTTACTCTATTCTTGTAATCACCTGTAAATTCTATGTTTTTTTTATTTCTTACAATGTCTATAAAATTCTGTAGCTTCATATGATCGCCCACAAGTATTTCCTGACCCTCTTTCAAATCAGTCATATAATATCCCTCCTTAAATCTGCTTCATTATTTTTTAAGCGCAAAAAGATAGCGGCAATCTGCAGAGCTGCCGCTATCTTTGAATTATTCAACTATTTTATCAAAAAAGAATGTCTTGATTGCAGAAATTACTTGTAAAATATAAATGAAGAGAACTACGAATCCTCCGGCTGTGGCTAATGCCTTAACGCCTTCAACACCTTGTTCATGGCCTCCAAAGGCAGCCATAATTATTGCAATAACTCCAATAGTCGCACCCCATATAACCTTCAGATAAGCAGGTGGTTCAGTTCCTATAGGAACATCTTTCAGACACATGGAAGCAATATCTGTTGATGTTGCATCTGCACATGTTACAAAAGATATTACAATAACAAACAGGTTAATTGGTATAATTATAAACCCTAAGCCAAATGGCAGGCTTTGAATAAATTGCCACAGAGCGGATATGGCATCTGTTTGTGCAATTGTATTTACTAAGTCTACCTGTCCTGTGATTTGCATATTTAAGGCAGAACCTCCCCAAACTGCGAACCATATAATACCGAATACCGAAGGCAGGATTAAATTTACCAATAAAAATTCTTTAATAGTTCTGCCATAGGAAATCAAAGCTAAGAATATCCCTGCAACCGGTGCATATGCTATCCAGCAAGCCCAGTCAAACAATGTCCAGGATTGGGTTAAAGCTGCACCGCCGATATCGATTGGATCAAGACCCCATAACCAGAAGTTATGAAGCCATTCTGCTATGCCTGCAGTAGCAGTTCTGACCAAAAATAACTTTGGTCCTATTATTACTAAAAATATCAATAATCCGTAATAAAAATATGCATTAAGGCTGGCTATCTTCTTCATGCCTTTTTCTAATCCTATATAAGATGAAAATGTATAGAAGAAAATGATTGCTACACCAACTATTAAAAATAGAGTAAATGATTTTTCAATTCCATAGGAATAGTTCAATCCGCTTGTTACAAGTGTTATACACATTGTCAAGCCTGATGTCAGCCCTAAAGTAATTGANNCCAAATACCATTCGTTATCTTTTCACCAAACAAAGGTTTTAAAGTTGATGTTACGGCAAGTTTTTCTTTTTTATTGAAATATACATAAGCAGTTAAAAGTCCTGTCAAGGCATACATTGCATAAGGTATAAATGTCCAGTTGTAGAATACTCTTCCCATTGCAAATCTTACCGCTTCAGCTGAATGCGGCTCTATTCCCAATGTACTTAGTTCTCCCCAGACATTTCCGAAATAGATTAGCGGTTCATTAACTCCCCATGTAACAATTCCTGTTGCAACACCACCGGTCAGCGCCATTGCAAACCAGGTACCCATACTAAACTTTGGTTTTGCATCTTTCCCGCCAATCCTGACACTGCCCAATTTAGAAAACATAATTATAAGTACAACTAACAATCCTGCAATACTTACTATCTGGTATAGCCAGCCAAATGTACTAAGAGACCAATGAAAGAATGCCCAGGCAGTATCAGCTAATGCCTTATTGTTTACAATTCCCAATAATGCCGCCCCGCCAACAAACAGAAATGCCGGGAGGAATACCCCCATACGTATTTGTTTCTTTTCTTTGCTTTTAGAATCCATCGCTTTTCCTCTCCTCTTTTTTATTTTAAATACAAATGATATAGTTTGTATTTATAACTTATTTTATTTACCGGTTATTGTTAATGATCTCCAGAAGTATTCCGGAATTAATAAATTCATATGCCTTTTTGATATCAATACTTAAATTCCTGTCCTTATCTAAAAATGTCACAAACTTCCTGAATTCATCATAGGCTGATTTGGTTGTTTCTCCTAATTTTATATCACCTCTTAAATCTATTGCCTGAGCAGCATGGATAGCTTCAATTCCAATTATATACTTTATATTGTCAATAATTTTCATAACCTTGTCTGCTGCAAGCGGAAGATTGCTGGCGTGGTCTTCTATAGTTCCGGCTAAAGAATAGAAGTCCATAGATGATGGATTTGCAAGCATCCTATTTTCAGTATCCAAATAAGTGAAGGTTTTTTGTATAGTTCCATATGCTATTGTTTTAACGTCACATGGCGTTAAAAATCTCGACAGTTTAGTAAATTCAGGATCTGCCAATTTTATCATTCTGTAACATGATGCTTTGGAAAGATGGCATAATGCAGCAGCCAACATCTCGACACCGACTGCTAAGGTTGTAGTCTCAAAATTGGAACTTACCGATGTTCTATTTTCATCATAAATAATACAAGGATTGTCATCTGTTGAATTTATACCAATCAAAAGGTTTTCCTTCACAAAGTTCAGTGTATCAATAAGGGTACCGGTTATTGTAAATGCACCCCTGAAGCTTAAGGCATCTTGCAAGGCTCTGTCCTTATGCGGCTCATTTAAATAACTTCCTTGTAAAAATTTACGACACTGTTCGGCAGATTGTATTTGACCCTTTAAACCTCTTAATTCATTTACTCTTTTGTCTAATGATTGGACTACGCCGTTTAATCCTTCCATACTCATACAATAGATTAAATTGGACATTGAAATTAATTCTTCTATCTCCTTTATCACAACAAATGTCATGGCTTCACCTTGAGCATTTGATGAGACAATGCTTAGGCCATCTTTTGGTCCCAGAATAGCAGGTTCAATGCCTTCGGCTTTCAATGCATCTATGGAAGGCATTATTTTACCCTTGTAACGGACCTTCCATTCTCCTATAAAACATAATCCAATGTGAGATAAGGTTGTGATATCTGCTTCTCCGATAGACCCTCTTTTTGGTACACAAGGATGTATACCTCTATTTAAAAACTCTTTATACAAATTCAATATTTCTACAGAAATTCCTGTAGACCCAACCAAGGCTTTATTAAGTCTGATAAGCAATATTGCCCTTACTTCTTCATCAGTATGATAAGGTTCTACCCCTAAGCTATGACTATTTAATAAGTTTCTATTATAGATTTCAAAGAAATCCTTATCGAATTCCTTATCTTTGTTCCAACCAACTCCCCTATTTAGGCCGTAAACCGGTTTGCCCTGTGCAGCCATATCAAACAGTATTTGGCGAGCATATGCTACTCTTTCCAAAGCTTTTTCTTCAACTTTAACAATTCTGTTATTATTAGCGACATCATGTATATCCTGAAGCGTTAAACTTTTACCATCCAGTACCAACTCTTCCATTAAATTAACCTCTCTTTTCTATATATTTTTCTTTTTTAATTCTCCTATAATCACTTCCGGTGATGCCGGATAACTGGTTATATTTAAATCTAATGCATAGTTAATAGCATTTAATATAGCCGGTGCCGGTGCTACAGTTGCCATCTCCCCCACACTCTTAGCTCCATAAGGTCCGAAAGGCTCATTGCCTTCTTTAGTCAATGTTTTTACATGAGGCATTGATGTGGAATTTATCATGTGATATTTTGAAAAATTAGTTGATTTTACAATCCCGTTTCTATCGATTTCAATATCTTCCATAAGTGCCATGCCTAAAGAAAATTGTGCTCCACCTTGGATTTGCCCTTCAACAAGCATAGGATTTATGGACTTCCCGATATCATGAACTGCCAAGCTATCCACAATATTTACTAAGCCTGTATATTTATCAACCTCTATCTCTGCGAAGAATGCCGCAAAGGATGCCGGATTGACAGGGGCCTTATATTTTACAAATATACTCATTCCATTTTGATAACTTTTTTCATGCTCTTTAATTATATCTGAGTATTTATATTTTTCATCATTACCTTTTATATAGATATATCCGCATGATGTTTCTACGTCTTCGGTTCTTGCATTTTTCAACTTGCAAAATGTATCTACAATTCTTTGTCTTAACTTATCACCTGCTTCTTTTACCGCAGCCCCGCAGACGAATGTAACCCTGCTTGCTTGGGTACCGGCTGAATCTTCCGGTGTCATAAGTGTGTCAGCTTCAGTTACCTTTACTTTTTCTATTTCTATATCCAGTGCTTCTGCAGCGATTTGCCGCATAATTGTTACAGTCCCACACCCTAAATCATGTAAACTTATTTTTACATACGCACTACCGTCAGCGAAAAGCGTCATATCTACACTTGTATAATCGGCAAAAGCGCCTGTATATCCATTGCCATGAGTACCACAAGCCATTCCTACTCCGTAGGCATAACGAATTGTATTTTTCAACTTAGCATTAGCCCTTCTTTCTTTCCAGTTGAATGATTCCATTCCGATTTTGACACATTCTTTTACCCTTGCGTTACCAATATCTGTAGCCCCGGAAGGATCCTTTGCACCCTCTTCAACTAAATTCATAAGTCTAAATTCGCATGGATCCATATTTAGTGCCTTAGCTGCATTGTCAATGTTTATTTCTGTTACAGCATGAGCCTGCGGTGACCCGTAACCCCTACATGCTCCACCGGGGATTGTATTGGTATAATACGCCTTACCCAAATAGTATTGGTCTTTTATATCATATAACNNAACTCTGACCCTATTCAAAGGGATATTTAATATATTAGAAATATGCATTTGGATTTGAGATGAAACCTGGCAAGGCGAATATATCACTAAATCCCCATTCAAATCAAATTCTGACATACATATATGTGGCTCTATTGCTGCATGGTGAATCTTTTGTGTCGCCCCAATATCTTTGATTATAAAATCTGCCCTTTCAAATGCATCCCTATAATCCCCGGCATGGATATCCTTTTCAAATGCTATATTAGTATCGCCTGTAACGAAAACCTTGTCTTCTCTGGCTTTATCCAACCCTATGACGGGTTCTAATTCCTTATATGCTACACTTAGTTTAGAAATTGCCTTTTCAACCGCATACTTACTTGCCCCCACAACAAGAGCAATTCTATCTCCGACATATCTGGCCTTGCTATTTAGCAGATATTCATCTCTCGGTGCTATTATTGATGAATGCCATTCAAATCCGTTGTAAGCCACATTTGGAACATCTTCATGTGTGTAGATGGCTTCTATTCCTTCCACAGACATGGCTTCGCATTTATCTATTTCAATTTCAGCATGTGCCTTTTGGCTTAATACAAGCTTTGCATAAAGCATGTCAGGCCTTCTCATATCCCCAACATATAATGTCTTGCCTGTAGCCTTATCAATGGAATCTTCGCGTATTATACTTTTACCTACATAATTTAACTTTTCCATGTTTATCTCCCAAGACCATAAAGCATATCTTCCACAACACCAATAGCAGCTTCTTTTTTGTAATGTTTAGAACTTCTATCAGGTATTAGATTTTCTATTTGCATTTGAACAACATTGTCTGTGTTGTTAATTATATCACCGAGTTTTTTTCCTAAAAGTTCATTCTCAATTATGCCGGCTCTAACAGGTTTTACCCCTACGGCACCCATATAAATTTCTACTTCTTTTATGAAATCATTTTCATCTATGTTAAATTTACCGCAACAGTTAATCTTGGATATGGTAACAGTTTTTCTTGAGCCTACTTTAGCAAAAGAAGATATATGATTTGATTTCTTTACTATTATATTCGTGATGACTTCATCTTCTTTAAGTGTTGTTTTGCCAATTCCCGTAACTAAATTCCTTACCTTTTCAATTCTGTATTCATTTTTGCTGTTTATTATTTTCACGTCTGCATCAAAAGCAAATAATACAGGTATAGTATCACCGCATTGGGCCGCATTTGCTAAATTCCCGCCTATGGTTGCCCTATTTCTTATTTGAGTGGATCCAAGGTTATACGCGGCACTGACTAAAGCAGATATATTTCCCTTAATTATTGGACTGTTTTCCAACTCTGTCATTGTTACACAGGCGCCAATATCAACTGCATCAATTGATTCTTCAATTTTTATTAATTCTTCGACCTTGCTTATATCTATTATCTTATAGTCAAAAACTTGATTTTTTACGAATTTGATACAAAGGTCTGTTCCACCGGCAATCACAAATGTATTTTCATCCTTCTGTTGCAATGCCCAACATAGCTCGTCTATACTAATAGGTGAAATATAATTATTTTTCACAATTATCCACCCCACTTACTACATTATGCATTGCTTCAACTATTTTGTTATATCCTGTGCATCTGCATAAATTGCCTTCAATAGCGCGTTTTATCTCATCATCAGTTGGATTGGGATTGTTCATTAATAATGCTTTGCAGGATAATATCATCCCCGGAGAGCAAAAGCCACATTGTATTGCACCTTTTTCTATAAAAGCATTTTGAATTATATCAAGTTCTCCATTTTTGGCTAAACCTTCTATGGTTATAATTTCATCGCCGTTAACTTGACCTGCTAATATCGAACATGAAGCAACTGCATTTCTATTTAATTANNATACATGCACCACATTCACCTTCGGAGCATCCCTCTTTTACTCCTGTCAAGCAAAGGTCATCTCTTAGAAAGTCCAACAGCCTTTTTGTGGCATCGATTTCCATACATATTTGTTGACCATTGACAATTAATTTTAATTTCATAAATCCACCCCTTATATAAAAGCTAAGAACCTCTATCTAATTTCCATTATTAATTAATTGTAAACTATTTAAGTCAAAAAAAAGTCAAAAGAAAATCTTCCTATTTTAACAATAAGAAGATTAGAAGACGAAATTCTTTAGTCGGTATGTAAACCATCACCTGTGTTAATTTAGTTTAATAAGAATGCTATTAATGTGCTCCCTTAATTCATCACATGCATATTTGTTTGCATAAAACGATGCCTTTTCAAGGTAGTTTTTAGCCTTTACTACCATGTTTTTACTGCTATATATCTTATATAAATAATAGTAAACATCTACCCTACCCCACGCGAACACGCTATTTTCGTATGCTTTTAGTGATTTAAGGAAATAGAATTGGGCTTCACTAATTATCCCCTGCTGAAATTTAACTTGCCCTATTCTTGAGAAAATCAAAGCTGCAGCGGGGCAATCTTCATTATAATCACACAGTTCGAGGGATTTCTCATAATGTTCCAGTGCAGTATCATAAGCCT
>DOON01000122.1 GCA_003514865.1 Clostridiales bacterium | reverse complement strand
TAGCACTATTCCTATTTTTAATGCGGCAATGATAAATACAAAAAACGCTACTATTCCTAAAAATATATTCATTTTCACATCTCCCATGTATTATTATATTATATTTTATTCTGTTATTGTTATATTACACACACAAAGTTCAAAATCTATTAGCAGAAAATTAAAATTGCATTAAAATAATGGCAAAGTACATTATTAAGTGATATAATACACCATTATAGACAGGAGTGTACCATGATAGATTTACATATTCATTCAATGTTTTCAGACGGCACCGATACAATTGAAAATATAATAGAAATTGCAAAAAGCAAATGTATGCCTGTTTTTGCCCTTACTGATCATGACACCACTCTCGGTGTGAAGGATATAAAAGAAAAAGCTTCAGCCCAAAATATCANNAATATCAGAGTTGTGCCCGGAGTAGAAATTTCTTCTGTTTCTAACGGTCTCTTGCTGCATATTCTTGGATACAACATAGATATTGAAGACAGCCAGCTTCAGGATATGCTGTCCGAGATAAGCAGTTATTACAATCAATGCTTCTATGAGCATTACAACTGGCTTTATAAAAACAACATAGTAAATTTCCCTATTGAAAAAATTATAGATTACGCTGCTTACAAGCAATCCATTGCTCTACCCGACATATTGAAAGCAATGATAAAGGACGGTGCTCCCTACACACTGAGGGACTGGCCTGATTTTTTTAACAGCAGGGTAAAGCTCTATCCAAGCCCTTTTGTCCAAAACTTCCCCTTTAACTCCTCTGAGGTTGTAGAAGAAATCACTCATGCAGGAGGAACTGCGGTATTTGCTCACCCGGCACGTATCGGAGAGGATGACATAAGAGAAATGAGCATATTACTTACCCATGGCCTTGGCGGAGTTGAAGTATATTATCCCTACCACGGCAGTGAGCTGATTGAAAGATATGAGACATTCGCCAGGAAAAATGATTTAATACAAACTGGAGGAACAGATTGGCACGGTCCCGAGCTTACAACATGGAATGTGGAAATCGGAGACTATGGAATAAATGATATAATAAAAACCGGTCTGTAAAACTACCATAAAATGTAGCTAAGGGCGCATATTACCATGCACCCTTTTTTTAATTCAGATATACTACTTCATAAAATTTTCAATATCGCTCACTGTCTTGATAATATCTTTAGAAAGATTGATAACGCCTTTTTTTGTAACCCATACGTCGTCCTCGATTCTGATTCCTATGCCTTCTTCCTTAATGTAAAGACCGGGTTCAACAGTATATACGTTGTTTTCCTGCATAGTCTTGTCTCTTCTTCTCAAGTCATGAACGTCAAGACCTAATGGGTGCCCAATGCTGTGATAATAGTATTTTTCCACATCCGCGTCGTCTCTTATTATGTTCAGTGCTTTTAAACCCTTTGCAAAATGTTTTTTAACCGCATCATTTACATCAATCTCCGAGGCCCCCACATGCATTGCATCAATGGCGACATCCTGAGCTTCAAGCACCGTGTTGTAAATATCTTTTTGCCTTTGTGTAAACTTGCCGTTTGTAGGATATGTTCTCGTAATATCTGAAGCATAATAGTTTGACAATGCTCCCAGATCAAGGAGGATCATGCTTCCATCCTGTATTTTCTGTATCAATTCTATATAGTGAAGTATCACTGCTTTTTCTCCGGATGCACCTATCGTTTTGAAGCTTGGCTTTGAACCTCTGAGCATAAGCTGGTACTCGAAGTCCGCACGAACCTGGTATTCGAATTTTCCCGGTTTTAAATTTTTCATAACAAATTCAAGAGCTTCCTTTGTATATCCGATTGCCGTATTAATTTCATTTACTTCCTCTTCTGACTTAGAACTTCTCAAATCGATCATTATATCAAGCGAATTTTTTATGGTTACGGCAGGATATTGGTTTCTCATCCAGTGAGCAAAATTCCTGTACTGATCGTAAGGCTCATCCACATCGGTTATATATGAAAAAATATAGACTGAATCCGGTCTGTCTGAGGAAGAAAGCTTCTTTGCAAATTGAACCATAAACTCATCCTTGTGCTGAACGGATTTAATTCCTGACACTTGGACCGCCTCTTCTTTTCTCATAAGAATNNAAAACACTGCAATTGAATAGTCCTCCATTCTTTCTGCAAATCTTGCCCTGTTAGATATAAAAAATTTTGTTTCCATTTAGTCCTCCCATAATATTTTTATAAATTTTATAATAGTAAATTATTCCGCCCAGCCTTTCGACCTGCCCACAGCCTTTTTCCATCCGCTGTAAAGTATGTTCCTCTTTTCCTGACTCATTTCAGGCTTAAACTTTCTGCTGATGCTCCAGTTTTGAGCAATTTCTCCCTTGGATTTCCAGAATCCCACAGCAAGACCTGCAAGATATGCAGCTCCTAAGGCTGTTGTTTCGGTTATTTCAGGTCTTTCTATATTTACATTAAGTATATCCGATTGAAACTGCATGAGGAAATTATTTGCGGTGGCTCCTCCGTCAACCTTCAGANNCTCTTGCATACATATCCCAATAGGGTGCTCCAAGTCCGGTAAATGCAGGCACCACATAGACTCCGTTGTTATCCTCTACCTTCTCTGCAAAATATTCCGAATCTGCGGCATCATGTATTAATTTCAGCTCATCCCGCAGCCATTGTATTGCCGCTCCTGCCACAAAAATTGACCCTTCAAGAGCATATTCAACCTTTCCCCCCTCACACCATGCAATGGTTGTAACAAGTCCGTTCTTTGATTTCACTATTTTATCACCTGTATTCATAAGCATGAAACAGCCTGTTCCGTATGTGTTTTTAGCCATACCTTCCTGGAAGCACAATTGCCCGAAAAGCGCTGACTGCTGATCTCCAGCAATTCCTGATATGGGTATCTGAACACCAAAAATATTTTTTTCGGTGTTTTCATAAAATTCTGAGGATTGTCTGACCTGAGGCAGGATTGACACCGGTATATTGAGCGCATCCAATATTTTTTCGTCCCATCTTAGCTCTCTTATGTTGTATAGCATGGTTCTTGAAGCATTTGAATAGTCAGTTATATGCGCCCTTCCCCCTGTAAGCTTCCACACGAGCCAGCTATCAACTGTTCCGAACAAAACATCTCCCTGTTCTGCTTTTTTTCTTACATCCGGTATGTTATCAAGTATCCATTTAATTTTTGTGGCTGAAAAATATGCATCTATAACAAGTCCTGTATTTTCGTTTACATAGGGCTCCCAACCATCTTTTTTAAGGTCATGGCATATTTCTGCGGTCTGCCTGCTTTGCCACACTATTGCATTGTATACGGGTTTACCGGTGTTTTTGTCCCACATTACGGTAGTTTCTCTCTGATTTGTTATCCCAATGCAGGCTATTTCATCATGATTTATGCCTTTTATCGCATCCAATGCTGAACTAAGCTGTGTCTCCCAGATTTCCTCAGGATCGTGTTCAACCCATCCGGGTTTTGGATATATCTGCCTGAACTCATGCTGAGACATTTTGACTATTGCTCCGTTCCTGTCAAACAGTATGGCTCTTGAACTTGTCGTTCCCTGGTCTAACGCAAGTACATATTTTTTATTCATATGAACACCTCAAATAATTGCTGATTCAATTATATACTTTGCAATTGAATTAATCAAATATGATTTTTTGCTGTATGAAAAAAGCGGCTACTTGAGCCGCTCTGTAAATTAAAACTTTATTATTACTGACTAACCAGTCTTTTTTCTCCTGTTATTTCTTGTATTCCCTTAATGTCCTGAGTTACCTCAAGCACGCCCATGTATTCTCCGTTATTGTCGCGTACGGCAAAATAACGAATCAATACATACTTATCTTTCATCTTAATCCAAAAATCCTCATGATCCTTTTTGCCTGATTTGAAGTCCTCAACTATTCCTTCTACTATATGAACGCTTGCAGGAGGATGGCAGTTGGACACATTTCTTCCTATGATTGTCTTTGTTCTCGGGAAAATTCTTTCATTGCTCTGAGATNNCTTAACCGTATCATCTTTTCCCACAAATGTAATATCAAATGGCAGTGTATTGAGCATATGAACCAACTCGTCAATCTGGAGTACTCCTGTTGGAAGTGTTATGGCCCCTGGCACAGACATTTTTTCCTTTATCTCTTCTTTTGCCTCAGCTTCCGGCTTCCATTCCGGCACCCATCTAAGCATATGACCTATTTCAGCACTATCATCTGCTGCCTTTTTCCACTCATCCTGTGTCATCACATCTAACAACATCGGAATCATTATGTTTTCTTCCTTAAAAATCATTTCATTCACTCTGTTAATTACATCGTTTATGCTCTTCTTAATATCTTCATTGATAACCCCGTATGACAAATCAGAGGATACAAGCTTTAAATCTGCCCTTATTTCATCATCAACACCCCACATAACCTTAGGAGGTGCTGTTATACCGTACTTCTCCATATATGGAAACAAAAGATTTTCTTTTTTTGCATAATGTATGTCTATTTTCAGAAGTTCATCAAAACCGTTCTTCAAGCTTTCAACAGAATCTCTGTCCGAGTTTCCCAGATAAGGCATAATTTTTTTTTCAATAATTTTTTCAATTTCTCTGTTTTCAAGCACCAGTACATTCGCCGGATGCCCGGGAATTTTTATAGGATCAGTCTCTCTGTGTATTTCCTCTATTGAACCCTTAAATACGGCCGAATGCACGTCACATAACCTTTGAACCTCCGATACAGGCAGCCCTTCTGATATCAGTGCCTGCTCCGCCTCGGAAATCTCTGTGGCAGAAACACCCGAAAATGCTTCCTCAAATTTCTGTTTAACCTCGTCTACACTTTTACCATCATGGAGTTCTCTGATTACTTGTTTAATTACCTCTTTGCGATACTCTCTGTTATTTATACTTTCGCTCATTCCCTTCTCCTTCCTATTCTTTAATCTCATATCCTCTTCGGATGAATTCCTGCTTTATTATTTCAAGGTCAATGCCCTTTGCTGCCGAACCCTTTGTTATTGTCATAAATCTGCCCACTGTTGAAATCATTCCCAATTTTGTTATATCTTTAAAGCCCAAGCTTGACAATATTTCCGGAACTTCCGGATTTTCCTTACAAAGCTCAAAAATACTCTTATTAATATCAATTATTCTGGACATGACAACTTCCTCTCGTTTTATTATATGGTACTAATATACCTGTTTTCAGGCTATTTAAACAATTTAATAATACACTTTGGAATTATTTTGAACAGAATAAACACCGATGTAAAAAACATAGCGGATTATTGTAATAATTCAAGTATTGATTTTTAGGGTGTATTAATATATTATTTACTTAAGGCTTTAAAATTAGGAGGAATGTATGAAAAAAATAACATTAATTCTGAGTCTGGTATTAATCCTGGCTCTTACATCCGTAACAGCATTTGCTCAAACAACAAATGAAATAATTGTTTCAATTGACTCTGTTAAGGTCAATTTTGACGAAAATACAGGCTCACCTTTTGTAGATGAAAACTACAGGACTCTTGTTCCTTTCAGAAAGTCTCTTGAAACCTATGGAGCATCAGTTGAGTGGGATAATGAAGCACGCATTGCCATAGCAGTTAAAGGTGACATAAAGGTTGAAGTTCCAATTGATAAGAACTACATAACCGTGAACGGTCAGGAAAAAGCTACAGATACTGCAGCCAAAATTGTAAACGGAAGAACTTATCTTCCCATAAGAGCGGTCATAGAAGCATTCGGCTCAAGCGTCGAATGGGACCAGAGCCTCAGCACCGTAGTTATAACCACAGTACCCGTTGATGCAAAAGCAATATTGATAAAGGCAAACAGCCTATCCAGTGATTGGAAAAACTACGATGGTGATATAAAAGTCAACATGTCCATGCCAATTAAAGATGATGCAGGAAGTGTTCAGACTGTAAATATGGATATGAAAATGTACATGACATTTTTTACTGACCCTTCACTTAAAGCAAAAATCAATTCAAGCTTTGTAATGAATTTAATGGGTCAGGATGTTTCTCAGCCCGTAATGGATATGTACATGGTTGCAGATAAAAAATCATTTACAACTTACATGGGAACTGCCGGCCAGGATGGAAAATTAACCTGGGTGAAATCAACGGTTGAAGATGAAATGTTTGCTAACCTTTTTGCTAACAACAAGGAGGCAATAAAGGAAAATCAGGAATTGTCCGAAAAATACATGAAGGATGTTAAATATTTCGGTAAATACACTGATGCATCAGGCAGAACCCTGCTTAAACTTCAATATACGATTTCCGGCGAAATTTATAAGGACGTTTTCGGAAAATATGCTGAAATAATGCCTGCTTCAGAAAACGAACAGGATGCAATGGTTCTCGAAATGATGAAAGAGCTCGCAAACGGAAAATTCAATGATATAACCGCAGTAATTTATGTTAATGAATCCACCGGTGAAATTGTGAAATATGAAATGGATTTAAGCGACATAATGTCCTCCATGATGTCANNTGAAATGCTTGGTACAATTCCGGCTAATGAAATGGAAATGCTTAAGCAGATGAAGGTTTCAATGTCCATGGAATACCTGAACATAAATAAAGCAGCTGATTTCAAAATTCCGGAAGAGGCATTAAATGCCCCCGAGGTAACAGAAACAGCAGAAGTAACTCAATAGTAAGCTAATGGGAGTGCCTCTGGAGTCAGGGGCTTCCTTTTTTGTTTAATAAAATTAACTTTTGTGTTAATATTAATATTGAAGACTAATAATATTTGGAGAAACATATGAAGCGTTTATTAATATATATAATGATATTTTTATTGACGGGATGTTTGGGATGTGTAAAGATGCCTGAAACTCCTGAAGCTCCCGACAATGGACAAATTGATACGCCTGAAACTGAAATGCCTGAGGTGCCTGAAGGACCATTGGAGCCTGAGGATAAAAGTATCTTTG
>DOON01000141.1 GCA_003514865.1 Clostridiales bacterium | reverse complement strand
ATGCCTATTGCCTTGATATCGGGATTGTTGGTGCATAAATCCATGAAAATCCCCGGGAAAACAATTATAAGAAGCGATGAAAACATGCTTATCGCCGCAGAGGTGGTAATCAGCTGCTTTGAATATATTTTTAAAAGAGGGCCGTCTTTCTTTCCTATTGCATAGGCAGTCAGTGATGTGGAGGCAATCCCCACACCCACCGCGGGCATCTCCGACATCATCTCAGCCTGAAGACCAAGCTGGTATGCTGCAAAGGTAAGCTCCCCGTATGAAAGAATTATTTTGCTCATTATAATTGCTGAAAGCTGCCAGAACATGGTTTCAAATGCAGCAGGTATTCCTATGGCATACACCTGCTTTACAAAACTTAAGTCATTTTCGCCGTCACTTGAAACCGTGCTGAACATTCCGTTCCTGCTGTTATATAAAAGATAAATCCCCATAAACGCCCCGCATGCCTGAGATATGAGAAGTGCAACAGCAGCACCTATTACCTCAAGCCTTGGAAAGCCAAACTTGCCGTAAATCAGCAAATAGCCTAACGCCACATTTATAATATTCACAACCACCGCTATGTACATGGGTGTTTTCGTATTTCCGCATGCCTGAAACGCGGCTGTCACAGACGACATAATAAGCAGAAATGGAGCAGTTAAAACTGCTATTTTCAAATAATCTGAAGCAACCTCGAGCGTATCTCTGCTGTCAGTAAAAAATTCCAGAATGCCCGGTGAAAAATAAAATAAGACAACGATCAAAACACCGGATAGTATAAGCCCGGTGGCACATGTTTGCTCGAAGGTCTTCCTGCACCTTCCCATATTGCTTTCGTCTCTGTTTTTTGCTATAACCACTGTGGCGCCTACCCCGATTCCCTTAAACAAGCACCACAGTATGCCTGTTATTCTTGAGCATATTCCCTGTGCGGAAATCAGCATAGGTGACAATCTTCCAACCATCGCGGCAGATATGAAGCCTGCGGACATCTGAAATATATTTTCCAGCATTACCGGAATAATCAGTAAAAAAATCTGCTTTCTTACTACCTTTGGGTCATAAACCTTCCCTGTCATATATTCCTCTTATTATATTAAGAATGTGATAACTTCATTGTACATCACAGCAATGTGTCTTTCAAGCAGATTGTAATATTTTTATCCAGGTTGATATCCCACAGAAACAGAAAGCTCCAACATGCTTTCTGTATTTTTGTTTAATATTTTAATGTATATTTGATTTTCATAATTATTTATAATAGTATTTCAAGTACCGAGTATTGATCTGACTGCTTCCTTGATTTCCTGATAGCTGGTGCACCTGCATAAGTTGGACTGCAGCCATTCCTCCGTTACATACTCATCGGCATGCGGATGCTTCTCAGCCAAAGCGTGGCACACCATCAGAAATCCAGAAGTGCAGCATCCGCATTGAAATCCCCATTTTTCCACAAATGCCTTTTGTATGGGTGCATTGTCCAGCCCTTCTACAGTGGTGATTTTATGCCCCATCATTTCTACCGTAAGAACGAGGCACGATTTTACGGGCCATCCGTCCACAATAACTGTACACGCTCCACAATCTCCGTTTTCACATCCCGGCTTTGCCCCGGTGAGATTAAGCTCTGTACGCAGGGTGTGCAGCAGGGTGTCTGACGGCTCCGCCACAACCTTTCTTTTTTCTCCGTTCACCTCAAGCTCTATTATGCTTGCCTCTGATATTTTAATCATTTTACTTTCTCCAGCATTTTTAATGTGTTTTCAAGTGTATTTTTTAAAACGAACCTTCTGTAACCGGAAGAACCCTCTGTATCATCAAGAATATTGATTTCTTGAAATCCTATTATTCTGTTAATTTTATCGTCATCGCTAAGGTTTTCGTCGTTGATGCAGTCTTCAATTTCCCTGGACCTGAACGGATGATCCGACAACCCGCTGAAAGCTATTTTGATGTTATTGTCCTTTTTAACTGCGGCTACCGTTAGCAAAGGATACGCTATTTTATCATTTTTTGTTTTCTTTACATGCACATAGGGCAAAGAACGGTAGTAGCTGTCGGTCACTATTCCCGTCAATATTTCCCCGGGCTGCAGTCTGAGCTTGTTATCAAATATCTGATTAATCTGCACCTCACGTTTTCCGCTTTTTCCGTATATAACAACCCTGCTTTCACACACCATCAAAGGCAGTACCGTCTCCTTGTAAATTATTGTGCCGCAGATGTTTCCTCCTATGGTGAGCCTGCACTGCACCGTATGGTCGGCAATGCGTGCGGCAGTCTGCCCAAGAAGCGGAAACAATCCCGATTCTGATATCCGGCTGAGAGTTACCGCAGAGCCTATGATTAGCCTGCCGCCAACCATTTCGATTCCGCAGCATTCGGGAATTCCCTTCAAATCAATTACCGCATCCATGCGTATATTATTTGCCCGTGACATGGTTATTATTTCTGTTCCCCCTCCGTAATATATAGGAGTTTTGCCTTGACTTGCGATATGATTATATAATTCGAATGCCTCATGAAGCGTATCCGGTTNNTCCTGACCTTGTTCCAAATGTATTCCGGTGTTATGGGAAGACTGTCAATATCAGTCCCCACTGCCAGAGATATTGCATTGCCCAGTGCGCCGGGTATCCCTATTATTCCGTGCTCAGCAATTCCTCTCGCTCCGAAGGGTGCCGACAAATCCGGTGTTTCCACGAAATCCACAATATATTCCGGATTTTCACCGAAGCGCATCATTTTATACGTCCTGAAGCTTGTGCTCTTCATTACACCTTCTTCACCGTACAGAAATTCCTCCCTGCTGCCTATGCCAAGCCCCATACTCATTCCGCCCATTATGAGTCCTTTTGCAGTCTTTGGGTTCAGTGTTCTGCCTGTATCCATTACCGTCGCCGCCCTTACAAACCTATATGTATAGTCCGTGCGATCAAATTCGATTTCAACAGCCTGAGCGCCGAGAGTCCATGAAGGTCCTGCCTTTCCCATACCTGTTGTCTGATCCAACTCAGTAAGCCGGTTTGTAATATAGCTTCCCCTGCCGAAAATATGTCCGTTTGTTGAATTGCCATCTGTATCCTTAATCCCGTATACAATATCCCTGAAATGAACATATATTGTAGGGTCCTCTTTCACATATACCCTCATATCGGCAACATCCAGGGCTTCCGGTGAACACTTCAGCACAATTGCTCCGGCATTCTTAAGCTGCACTATTAAATCCTCCGCAGCTCTCAGCGCGGCGTTGCCCGCCATATATGTACTCATGCTTGCCACGGTCTTCCAGTGCAGTGGACTTGTCTGCGTATCGACATTCATAAATATATTTATTTTGCTTACTGGCATCTTGAGCCTTTCAGCAATAATCTGAGCAAGCACAGTCTTCGCTCCAGAACCCATTTCCACCACACCACAGTTTAAATTAATGCTTCCGTCACTGTTAAATGTCAGCAGTACTCCTGAAGCTGCATCCGTNNCTATTCCTTTGGTTCTCACCTTTCCGTTGCCTAATTCAATTTTATTTCCTTCATTCCAGTCAATGAGGCTTTTAAGCTTCTCAAGGCATGATGCTAAATCTCCGGTATTACTTTTTGTTATTTTAACCTGTGTTGGTGATGAATGTCCTTCAGAAACAGCATTTCTGCTCCTTATTTCAAGGGAATCAATCCCCAATTTGTATGCCAGCTTATCCATCATCCTCTCCATGCAGAAAGCATGGGCCGCATGGCTGAAGCCTCTGAAGGATGTTGAATATGTGTGGTTAGTGTATACGCCTAGGCAATCACAATGCAAATTATCAATATTGTAAGGTCCAGAGCAATCAACCGCAATCGCTTTGGCAAGGCGGGGAGAAATACTTGAATATGCTCCGCCGTCCACCAGAAAAGTCATTTCCGCCGCCTTGATTATTCCGCTTTCATCGGCACCAAGCCTGATCTTTGCCTCAAGTCCCATTTTGCAGGGAGAGGTGCTTATATCCTCCTCCCTGCTGTTAGAAAGTCTCACGGGTCTACCTCCTACAGATCTTGAAGCAAGGTATGCCAGTATTTCCAAATGAACGGCAGACTTGCCGCCGAATGCTCCTCCAACTATTGGTGTGTGAACTACAACCTTGCCTTCATCTATCTTGAAGAACTTGCTTATATATTCCTTTACATTGAATGGCGACTGTGTTGAAGAGTTTATTATAATCGTGCCGTCAGACAATATTTCAGCCCTTGCATTTCTCACTTCCATGGCAGCGTGATCTGCTTGAGGCTGCAGAAAGCTTCCCTCCACTACGACCTTGCTTTCATTCCATCCGGCATTCATATCGCCCTTCCTTATCTTTACAACATGAAATATATTTGAGTTTTTTTGGGGATATACGTATTTTGATCGAAGATTGTAGCTCATAAGGTTTTCATGAATTAAAGGAGCATCCTCCGTCAGCGCTTCTGATACTGAATTAACCGCAGGAAGCGGTTTGTAATCAACCTTTATCGTTCCCGCCGCACGCTGAGCGGTCTGCTCACAATCTGCAACTACCAGAGCCACAGGCTCACCATAATATCTTACCTTGTCCCTTGCCAAAGTAGGTCTGTCACCAATGAAATCTCCGAACAGTAGGTCGCAGTCCTTGCCCGTGAGTATGGATTTCACACCTTCCACCTTCATCGCATCTGTTACATCCACAGATATTTCTGCATGCGCATGTATGCTTGTAAGCATTTTTGCATGAAGAACATTCTTTACATTCTCGTCAATGTTGTATTTGGCAGCACCGTCAACCTTGTTCCACGCTTCCTTTCTCAGTACATCATTCCCTAATATAGTCAACCTATTTCCTCCGTACTATTTGATTATTATGTAGTCACCGCATTTAAGCTGCGAAACCTCTGCCCTCAAAGCTATTGCAATATCCCTGACCATGAGCTTCTGCTCCTCTGCGTCACGGGCTATAAGAATCAGTGGATTTCCTCCAAAAACCCTGCTTCTGTCCAATGTTATGTATGCCATTATTTCTGCCTTGTCTTTTGCCATAATCTTCTCCCTTACTTATTTTCAAGCGGATCCTTCATGAGCTCCGGATTTTTCTTCACAACCTCAAGCAGGGGCGTTTGCCTTATGGTCTCTATGAACGCCCCTTCATCGCGTATTAAAGGGACTATCGCTATGGCAACCCTGCCTGTTCGAAATTGCTTCCTTATATAGCTGTACCTCTTGACTCCCAGTCTGCGGCAAACTTCAAACAACATTGCCTGCCTCTGGCCATAGTTATCAAGAGTAATGCGATAGTGCTCCTTTTTAGGAGTTATTACCGCAGCTATTGCTTCAGCCTGGATTATTTTTCTTGAAATATCAGCGCCCAAGAGATTTGACACAAATATATCATCCACAAATAATTCCGAATTGCGAACTTCAACCTTACCTAATTTAACCTCCGCAATGTCTCCGATTGAGTGGCCCTTTGAAAACCTCCTTAAAATTAAAAACATTGCCGTTCCTGCCATAACTCCACATAAAATATTCAGCCACATAGCCTCGCTGTCTATAATGTGCATAGTTATTTCTGTGGTCAAGGATACAAGGAGAGCAAAATAGTTGCGTGCCTCATATGTCTTTGCTATTCCGTCAATATATGCGTCCCCGCGCTTTACACGNNATACAAATTCACTGCTCTCAATTGATTTTAGGCTCTCTTTTTCGATTTTTCGAACATCTCTGAAATGCTGTATTGCCAATGTGAGAAATGTGATTGCAGAATAGTTTTGTGTCAGCAGTGCGGGAAAAGCAACAGCTCCCAATCCTGCCGCAGCCACCCCGGTGACCAAATTTAACAGATATCCGTTTGGGTAGCTGGGATATTGCCTGTAATCCTGAATAATGGTCAATATTCTCGCCACGCTTCCCATCACCATCGCCGTGACAATGTAAATCAGATACTGCTGTGATATCATTTCCTTCATAACAAACTCCGAATATATTTATTATTAATATCCCATATTTTCCAAGAATTATGCCTGAAACTTCATTAAGTCAAAAAGGTAAAAAACAAAAAATAAAAAACGGCCTATCTTAGAAATGGATTCCTGGCACGGCCGCATAACCTATGTATTTGATTTATGATTTTTCATTATCCGATAAATAATCTGTAAGCTTTTCAATAATTACTTTATAAGTGTTGGCGCGGGATGAAAGCAGCATAATGAAAAGAAATATAATTTCTTCATCATCAAAATTTTTGCGGTCTTCATATATATTTCTTGCCAGCTCCTCAATATCCTTTTCGAGCTTAGATGCCTCTTTTTGTTCGGCCAATAAGAATACATTGTATAATTCACTCAGCCTGTCGCCATCGAAATGATTTTCTTCATATTGGTTCATTATAAGCTTAACATCATCAAGTGACAAAATTTGTTTTAAATAAAATATGTAAATTAAGGATATAATATGTTGAGGATAATATTTTTTATTTTCCGGCTTCGGAATAAGCTCGTTCTTAACATAATTATTTATCATAGACTTAGTCAGTATCTTATCCTTTGAGCTGCGTTTATAATGTTCCAGGTTTTCATTCATGAACGAAAGAGCCTGGTCCATGTACAAATTTATATTCGGAATTTTCGCGCTTTCAATTTGATTTAAGAACTCGTTATTATTTAAAAAATTTAATAATTCCTCTACTTGCATATTGTGCTCCTTGTTATTGTTTTATTAGTATTATATGGCATTGAAAAAAATTTTTCAAGCAACCATTGACTTTTATTAAAAACAGGAATATCATAACTATATAACATAGTTTTTAAAACTACATAGGAGGTATTTATGAATATTAATTCTGATAAAAAAGAATTAACAAGTGCATTTACGCACTTAGGAGGTGCTGTATTTGGAGTTGTGGGAACAGCCGTACTTTTAAATTCAAAGAATTCCAATGGTATAACGCTGGCGGCTTTTCTTATATTTGGCATAAGCATGGTATTAATGTATTCCACAAGTACAATCTNNGTCAAAGCAAAAAGCCAAGCTGGTAATGAGGAAGCTTGACCACATCATGATATTTGTCTTTGTAGCAGGAAGCTATACACCTATCTGCTTGCTTACCCTTAACGGCAGTGCAGGCTATAAGCTTCTCACGCTTGTCTGGTCAATAACACTGATAGGTGTATTTATTAAGCTGTTTTGGATTACGGCCCCAAATTGGGTAAGCTCCTTGCTGTACATATTAATGGGATGGGTTGCCGTACTGGTTCTCTCGCCACTCGCAAATAAAATGGAGCCCTGGGGTATGTACTGGCTGTTTTTCGGAGGAATACTTTATACAATAGGCGGTGTGATTTATGCTGTTAAAAGACCAAATATAAATAGCACCTATTTTGGATTTCACGAGCTGTTTCACATATTTGTGCTGGCGGGTTCCTTGTGCCATTATGTCATGATGTATTTTTATATAGGGTAGGTCCCTATTTCAATATGATTTACTTCACCGGGTATTTTGCCGTACAGGCTGAATATCCGGCAATGAAGACATACAGGAAATTTTCACTTTTTTAAGCTCATCATTATTGCAGGTAACTGACGGTTATGATATAATTGCAAATCCGTTATATTTGTAACGTACTAATATGTTTAAAGGATGGATTTATGAAAAAATACCTTTTAGCCTTTGCAATTATCTCAATACTTGTTTTATTTTTTACATATAGCAAAAAAAATCCTCAGCCCCCAGATTCACAGGAGGCGCTTGCCGAGCCTGAACTCAATGAGGCAACAAGGGTAACACCTTCTGAGATTGAAGATGCTGAAAAAATGGTGTCTGATTATTTCGATGCGCTGAAAACAAGCAACACCGTTATACTTGCGGACTACATAGGATACAATATGATTAATCTCGGTCAAATAGGTCCCTGCAACGTAAACAGCATCAATAAGGCCCTGGACTTTCTCTATGATGACAATTTCAGGCCGCAGCTCATTAAAATAGAAAACGGCTCAAAGCATGACTTTGACCCTCAATATTACATTGATGAAATAAAGAGCCAGCAAAATATAGACATACACAAAATAATGAACCTTCGCGTTTATTTTGATTATAACAAGGAACGAGACTGGGACTTCATCCTCGTTAAATACAAAGAAGACAGTCCTTGGAAAATCCATTTGTGGATTGACTAATCTTTTTTCATTTCTTTTCACAATAAAATACAGTTATTCATATTATATAATGTTATCAGAAATACAGGAGGATATTATATGATATCGAACAATAGAGAATGTCTCTCCATAGGGCGGATAGCCCCTGACTTTACCGCAATAACAACCCGCGGAGTCATAACCCTGTCACAATATGCAGGAAAATGGGTACTGCTGTTTTCACATCCGGGAGATTTTACTCCTGTATGTACGTCTGAATTTATTGCGTTTGCACAGCTTAATCCCGAATTTGTAAGAAGAAATGTACAGCTTCTTGGAATAAGCATAGACAGCAATCCGGCTCACTTGGCATGGCTGTACAATATACAGCAATTTACTGGAATTGAAATACCATTTCCCCTGATAGCCGACAGGGATGCAGAGATATCAAGACTGTACGGAATGGTTAATCCGGATAGAATATATGAGGAAAGTGTCAGAGATGTTTTCTTTATAGATCCCAACCGAAAGATACGTTCAATCCTGACATATCCGGCTACAAACGGAAGAAACATGTATGAGCTTCTCAGATTAATTGACGCCTTGCAGACGACCGACAGATATCTGGTTTCTACTCCTGCCAACTGGGTTCCGGGGCAGCCGGTTATAGTACCGCCTCCTTATACATATGAAGGTCTTTTAGAAAGAGCCTCAACACCTCCGAGCCCGGAGATGCTCTGTTTGCAATGGTATATGTGCTTTAAGGACTACAACGACCTCGTTCCGATTACACCAAATGAAGTTGCGGCTGAAAAAACTGCAAATCAATAAAAACGGCAATGCCGTTTTTTTATTGGTATCATATAATATATTTAACCTCTGCATCAATAAATAGTTCTTTTATCTCTTTTTCAAAAAATTCTTTAATTTCATCCAATGCCTTATTTGGATATACGTATTTTCCATATCCAAACTGACCGTACTTAAATTTTCTGTTTTCGTCATTCATTGGCAACGTACTTTCGGGGAAGACTTTAAGTATCCTGTTTTTTGCTGTAGTGGTATAACGATGAGATATAATTTCAAAGCTTACCGGAGCCTTCAGTCCTTCTTTTAGCTTATTGGATAAATCCCGCAGCAAAACATGGTAGTCCTCCCTCCAGTTGTTATAAATGAAAACGGGAGCAATCAGGTAGCCTGTCGCATATCCCGCCTCTGAAACCTTTATGCTTGCTTCTGTCCTTTTATCCACAGAGGCTGTATAATGTTCATATTTATCTATTACATAGGGCGTATTAATGCTGAACCTTATTTCAGTATGACCATTATGGTTTAATTTAAGCAACGAGTCCACATCATTATACTTTGTTACAAATCTGAATTTTCCTTTTTCACTTTTTCCGAAAAATGTTATAGCTTTTTGCAATGANNATCACTTCCCGGAATATATTGTTTCATTCTATTGGAGGTCAGATTTACTATTTCAATATTATTATTGCCCCTGAATCTGTCAAGGATCTCCTTTGCCGCGTCATATTCTAACGAATCTTTTTCAAATATAATTCTTTTTGGAATAAACAAAACAATTTGCTCCTCTCCGCTATGTAAAATTTGCATTATCACAAATATAAAGCTTATATTTGTACTGTAATACTTTTGCCTCCGTCAAAAATTTTATTCCCTGTATCTGTAAATTAACTAACAATTAATTAAAATACCTCTCGATATCATATCCAAGAAGTGTAATTAGATCATTCAATCGAAAAATACCCCTTAGTGGAATAAAAAATATTGCCTTGAGGTATAACAACGGCCATGATTAATTGTTGTTGTATGTCGTAAAATAATATTAATATTTATTCATATACCATGTGTTAGCTTAATTTGGTATACTGTTATATGGCTTAGAAACAATATGTGTATTGTTGTTAAGAAATGTTGTATGAATTAAGCTTAGTAAGGATAAAACATTTTTGATGATATAAGCAAATCACTTAGGGAATATACGGTTAAGCAAATTTTTACTTATATATGTTAAAAAATAAACAATATCTGAAAATGATTATTTTGAAGGAGTGTTTTAAAATGAAGTATAGGATTAGCGAAGTGGCTAAATTATTGGATTTATCGTCAGAAGCGATTAGATATTATGAGAATAAGGGAATAATAAAACCCGAAAGAGATGAGGAGACCGGATATAGATATTATGGTGGATGGGAGATACATATGTTGATCAGGGCTAGAACTTATCGGCAATTAGGTTGCTCCATAGATGAAACGGCAGATCTTCTTAATCGATTTGATAATGTGGACATAATCTCATACTTAGATAATAAAAGAGAAGAGATTAAAAAGGAGATTGAGCGCAGTACAAACCTTTTGGGTTATTTAGAAAAAGAACAGGAAAATATTATGAGTTCTGATAAAATAGCCGGAGAATATCAACTGTTATTTCGTCCTGATATATATCGACTTGAAATGCAAGATGGGTATGTTCTTCATCCTGACAAAAAATTAAGACAAGCAATATATGATTGGATTGAAAAAATACCATATGTCTTTTCTAGCACGGTATTTCCTTTGGATAGTGTATATGGCGGTGATGATAACTTTACCGTTGGATTAGGAATATATAAGGAGCATGCTGAATTATTAGGAATAGAAGAATCAGAATTTGTAAAGTTCTTTCCTTCTAGATTGTGTGTTTTAACGGGAATCCAAACTAAATCTAGTAAAAACATATCCACTGATTTATTACGACCTGCTATGGATTATATGACTAATCATGGAATGCTATTAACAGGAGATGTTATTACTAAAAGCGTTTTAATGCGTAAGGTTGGTGAGGAATATGTAAATTGGCATCGAGCTTGGTTGCCATTTAAGTATAAAAATTGATAAAAAATTTTCATTGACTTTAAAGTTCCTTGAGACCTTATACTTTTGATAAATACAAATTTATTAAAAATATATTTAAAGAAAAGGAGTTTTAAAGGTGAAAAAAATAATTTCTTATGTTTTAATTTTGTCAATGATTGCATCTATGCTTGTAGGATGTAATCAGAATCAGGTCTCAACATCTACACCTATTGCAACAACAGCAATTGAATTCAAGGCAGGTACATATGTAGGAGAGTCTGAAGGGATGAAGGGGCCTATTAAGGTAGAAGTTACGGTTGATGAAGAAAAAATTATAGATGTAAAGGTATTGGAGCACGTTGACTCTCAAAGATTATTTAGTTTTGCTAATGAATCAATACCTAGTGCCATTGTGGAAAATCAGAGTATTAATGTAGATGTAGTTGCAGGTGCTACCATGTCAAGTATTGGTATAATTAATGCAACAAAAAATGCATTAACTCAATCAGGAGTAAATCTGGAACTACTAAATGTTAAAAAAGAGAAGCCTGCTTTAGTGAAAGGTGAGGATGAGCACTATGATGTAGTTGTTGTTGGGGCAGGTGCTTCAGGACTATCAGCAGCAATAGAATTAGGGAAAAATAAAGATATAAGTATATTGGTTCTTGAAAAAATGCCTTTTACAGGAGGCTCACTTGCATTATCAGGAGGACTTTTCTGGACAGGAAATGGATCTAAATATGTTCCTGATGAAAGTTTTACACCAGAATCGCTTTTAGAGTGGTTTGAAATGAGATCTGAGACTGAATCAAATGCTCCTCTTGTAAAGCATATTGCTAATATTGCAGGTGAAACTTTTGATTATTTAATTGATAACGGAGCGCCATGGGATGTTAACAGTGTAACGGAAACATATCCTGATTCAGGTATTTATAGATTTGAAACAAATAGAGGTGCTACATTAACAAAGTTCAGAGATGATGCCGCAGGAAATCAAGCTGCTGAGTTCATGCTTAATTTTGCAAAGGAACAGGGAGCGGAGGTNNCGGAGGTAAGAATCAATTCAAAGGTTACATCATTAGTTGTAGAAAATAATTTTGTAAAAGGCGTAAAGGTAGAAGATGGAGAAAAGGAATATACTGTAAATGCTAAAAAGGTTATTTTAGCAACAGGTGGCTTCGGCAATAATCCTAAATTATTAAAAGAATTAGATCCTGATTCTGCAACTAAATGGCCTTTCTTAGCAGCAGGGTCAACTGGTGATGGAATTGAAATGACTAGAGAATTAGGCATTGAAATTGTAGGTAATGGTGTAATGTCCTATGAAGCATTAACTCCAAAAATGGGGTATAAAGGGGAAATAGGAAGTCTTGTCTGGGTACCAGAATTAATTGTAAATAAAGAAGGAAAAAGATTTGTGGATGAAACAGGACAGAGTACTGACATAGCTTTACAAACATATTTGCAAACCGATGATATTAGTTATGGAATTGATGATTCAAGAAGCGATAGAGTTGAAGATTATGAAAAGGGTGCAGAACAAGGATTAATATTAAAAGGGGAAACTTTAGAAGAATTAGCTGAAGTTATGGGTGTAAATAAGGAAAACTTCTTAGAAACAGTAAGAAAGTATAATGAGACTGTTGAAAATGGTACTGAAGATGAATTTGGCAGTATACATGATAAAATGAAACCACCAATAGAAGGACCTTTTTATGCAGTTCCAATTCGTGCTTGTATTATAGGAACTATGCCTGGACTAAAGGTAAATGAAGATTGTCAAGTAATTGGTGAAAATGGACAACCAATACAAAACTTATTTGCGGCTGGCGAATTAATGTTTGGAAATATTTTTAACCGAGTATATCCTGCAACTGGAACCGCTGTTGCTCTAGCGATATATACAGGAAGAATAGCAGGAGAAACAGCAAATAATCAAATAAAATAACATTACAATTTAAAGATTAGTAAACCTCAACACTGATGTAAAATAAAAGTACTCAGTTTTGAGGTTTTTTAATTATGCTAAGCTACTTAGCACTAAAGATTTGCTTTTAACCATGTAATTAAATTCTCTAACATACTTGTCGTAACCCTATGGTTAACATTACTAAACTCTACTACCTGTAATTTATCTTGATTACTTGTGTAAAGTGGTCTCATTTTATCAACAAATTTTCTCTGCATTTCAATAGGCAAAGATGTATCTTCTACTCCGTGGAAAATTGAAATAGCTCTATCTTTTATCTTTTCTTCATGTGTCATTGGATCATATAACGCAATTTCATCTTTATAAAGTTCACTCGATGGCAAGACATTCATTTTTATGCATTCTTGCCAAGCAAAGGCTCCATTAAATCCAGCTAGACATTTTAAGTCGTCATGCTTAATGAAAACTCCCCCAGCAGTTATTGCCCCCATCGAATCTCCCATTACTCCTATCCGTATTGGATCAGCATCATGTTTTTCTATTGCTCTCTTAATCAGTACATCAGATTCTTGAATACTCTTAAGTATTATTTCCCATATATATTTTACGTTATATTCTATTGACGCTCTTTCACCATGGTATAGTGCATCAGGTACAATTACTTGATAGCCAAAACTGGCAATTGACATTGCTTGAAATCTTATAAAATCTTTATTTGAATGTGATCCATGATAATAAATAACAGTTGGTAATACCCCAGCATATTCTTTTGGATTAACCCTTAGGTATGGAATATAACCTGCTTTTTCTTCTGTAATCATCACAAATGCATTTTCCTGTTTAAATATTGACCATTCCATTTGTACTAACTCCCTTTATCTTTATTCTTGATCTGTAATTAAAAAAATCAGCTTGCTAAGCAATTTAATTAGTCCAACTATTGTGTTTCTGTCATGTCGATAATACCAATCTATTGTTGTATCAAAGTTTGATGCAAAAAGAAAATAAGATACTTATAATAAGGGTAATGCCTAATGTATGAGGTCTCACCCTTATTATATTTCTAATTATTATTTTATAATTTGTATTTCTTCTTTATTCATCAAATTATCAATTACTGTATAATCGTTTATAGGATTATCACTAATATTTATTCTTTTTAAATTATGTAACTCGGACAATACACTTATATCTGTAATATTATTAATCGGCAACATTATATTTTCTAAATTAGTAAATTCCTTTAAGTCAGAAATATCACTTAAGTTTCCATTAACAATCCATAAGGATTTTAAATTTTTATTGTTTTTTAAATGTTTTAAACTGCTTATATCAGTATCACTAAAATATACAGTTTCTAATTTATTTAAATCTTCTAAAACTTTAGGATCTTCAAATTTAGAATTCAAAATTTTTAGCCATTCTATATTTTTCAAATTACTAAAACTTTCGCTTTTACTAATGAAATTATTAATCATATCTAAACTATTTAAATTATTTAAACTATTAATATTTGTTAATCCTCCAGTAACAAATAAGTATCTAAGATTATTTAAATTTTTAAACTTAGACATATCCAATACTACAGGTTCACCTGAAGCGTTTGATATTTCAAAAGCTAATTTCTCTATCCTATTTTTGTTATAATCTGATATTAAGTATAATTCATCAATATTTAAATTACATTTGAATAAATCTAAATATTTTAAATAATTACATTTATTTAATGTAGAAATATTCCTAACATTACTATTTTGAATTATTAAAGATTCTAAATTTGTTAATTCTGATATTGTATTAATATCAATATTTGAAATATGAGCTCTATCACCATTATTAGCTGTCGGACCAATATAGCTTAGATTTAGCGTTCTGAGTTTTGATAAATTATTTAACGGTTTTAAATCTTCTATATAATTATCAGATATATCAAGATTTGTTAAATTACCGTAATTCTCTATGCCAGATAAGTTTTGAAGTTTATTAGAACCGAGGTCTAATAAGCTGATGTTTAAATTATTTTTATATGTATATATAGAATTTATTTCATTATTATAAATAGTAATTTCATTTAGATTATTAAAATTATCAATATCTTTCATAGATGTTATTAAGCCTATATTATTTTGATATTCTTCAGGAATTTCGCATTCTTTTATGTTTGTTTTTATATTACGATTAGATCGTATGCTTAATTCTGTAATATTATCCAAATCTTTAATATATATATCTTTATCAAAATTATTTAAGTAGAATCTTATTAGTGCTTCAAAATTTTTATCTTCCCATGCTGTTATAACATTATTATTCTCTTTTTTATCTTCAATTTTTGATACAAATTCTATATTTTCAAATTGAAAATATATTTTATCATTGCTTTTATTTATACAATATGTTATTTTACATTCTGCAATTGCAGTTGGTACTGGATCTCCCTCTACATCATACCATAAGTTTATTAGTTCAAATTTTGTATATAATTTTAATTTATCATCACTCATATTAGCCGTTACATTTTCGGCTATGTAGGCAGTATTCCAACCAAAATCTAAATCTTTATAATAAATATCAGATTCTTCTTCATAATCAAAAACATCTTCAAAAGAATATTCCTTTTCACCAAAAACTTGTATTAGGACTTCATTTGATTTATCTAATGGAAATATAAATCCCTTATCTTCGTCAAAAGTAAAATACCCTTTATACAAATTGTTTTCATCAACATTTACAGCAAGTGCATATAATAAAGCTTCATAAGTATATTTATCTTCTCCTCTATAAACACTACTTATAATATCCTTTGTTAGTGATATTCCATTTAATAAAAGTTGTTGTTCTTGTGATATGTTTCCCTGTTCTTGTTCTTGTGAGGTACCTTTTGTATTAATACATCCTAAAAACATCGTTGTAAGCATTATCA
>DOON01000129.1 GCA_003514865.1 Clostridiales bacterium | reverse complement strand
AAAAATATAAAATAAACCATTTTTATTTAAAACTAATTGTGCTATAATAGCAACGGTATGCAAGTTATGGTTGTATTAATTTATATATGATAAAATATTACAATATGGCATATAAATAGATATAAGCACTTAAAACGGAGCTTAACTTTAATTAGCGGGAGTGAGTATATGGTATCTAAGAAAAAATATATTCTTACGATTATCTTGGTTTTTTTGGTAACTGCTTTTTTGACACTGACATTGGGTAATGTATTATTGATTGAAATGGGGCAGAGGGTGGTCTTATCTGAAGGAACATATAAGGAAATGCGTGAGATGTATGAAAAATATGCAAAACAGGAAAGTGTAATGAAAATCGCTGAGCAGGACTTCTTGTATGAAGCGGATGAGAAAAAAATGCTTGAAGGTGCTCTGGAAGGAACATTAAAGGCATTGGGTGACCCTTATACACAGTTTATGACTAAGGAACAGTTTAGTGCACTTATGCAGGACACTGAGGGGACATATGAAGGTATAGGTGTATACATAACTGCAAGCGATGATAACAAGATTTTGATAGTGTCTCCTATAGAAGATACACCGGCTGAAAAGGCAGGCTTAAAAACAGGAGACAAGATAATCAGAATTAACGGCACGGAATACAGTGCAGATCAGATTGATCAGGCTGTAAGTATTATGAAAGGAGTGCCGGGAACAAGTGTTACTCTTACAATTCAAAGAGAAAAGGAAGATGGCACGAAAGACATTTCTGATGTGAATGTAAACAGAGAAAAAATAAAAATTAAGACAATAAAACCCTCAATGCTTGGGGATAATATAGGGTACATCAGAATTACCACATTTGACAAGCTGACAGCAGATGACTTTAAGACTGCGTATAATGACCTTAAAAAGCAGGGCATGAAGGGACTTGTAATAGATCTGAGATACAATCCTGGTGGTATAATAGATTCNNGTCGCAATTTCAGATATATTTATGGGTGAAGGAGTAGTGACATATACAAAGACAAAGTCAGGAGAAATTGAGTACTATAAATCCAATGCCTCAGCAGAAGATATTCCGATTGTTCTTTTAATCAATGAAGGTAGTGCAAGTGCTTCCGAAATTATGGCAGGAGCTCTTAAGGATACAGGGAGAGCAACTCTTATAGGAACAAAGTCATTTGGAAAAGGAATCGTACAAAGGGTTCAAAGGTTCGGAAATGACGGTGAAGGCATTAAGATGACTGTATCTGAATACTTTACACCAAACGGAATAAACATTCATGGTATTGGTATTGAGCCTGACATAAATATTGCATTGCCGAAAGATGCACCGGGGTACGGTTATGAATTTTACAATACAGACAATCAGCTTCAGAAGGCTGTTGAAGTTTTAAGAGGATTGATCCATTAATAAAATAAATAAGGGAAGCATTTTGAGAAATGAGTAATCAAAAATGCTTCCCTTTTAAGTTTTTTTATCTTGTAAATCCGATATATCTTGTTCCTTGAAATTGCAATGTTCCCTGATCACCCTCCACAAGCATGCCAAACTCTTTTGACGGAACTTCGAGCTCCATGCGCTCACCGTTGGTCATTTCAAATGTTACGTAGTAGGTTGTGCTGCTGCTTGTGTGGTGCATATTATCCGAATCATGATGGTGGTGACGTGATACGTCATATCTTTTGGCAACTATTTTTGTTTCAACAGGAATTATGGGCTGCCTGTTGTTGTGCATATTTTCCTGAATACCCTTTACTATTGTAAATATTATCATCCCAAAAACGAAAATGAAAAATAGCGGAAAAATAGCTTCAAAAAAGCCAAACATTCCAAATGAGTGCATTTATATCCTCCGATTTCAGTATATCAATACTGTTTTATTTGTGTCATCCCATGTGACGGTTTTATTAAGCGCTTCGCTGACAAATCTTAACGGAACCATGATGCGGTTGTTTACTAGCATGGCAGGAACATCCAATGTGCTTGCGTTTCCANNCAACGGCTGAACTTTTTACATTATCCCAGCTTACATTGCACCCCATTGCCTCAAATACAGCTCTCAGCGGACCCATAGTCCTTCCGTTTTCAATAAACGGCCATTGTTCTGTGGCGCTGAAATCGATATATTTGTTATAAACCATTACATTTACGGATTTATTGGGTTTTTTGTCCGTTATATATTTGAATGCTTCCGAATCAAATGCAGTTACAGAGGTTGAGGTCTGTATTCCCTGGTATTCAAATTTGAGGTTGTAAATTCCGGATTTTTTAAATATCAGTGAACCGGAAGAAATATCGATACCTTTTCTATTGTTCGGATACATCAGTACATTGTCCGTAATATTAACTTTTTTGTTCCCATAAAAAGCATAAACGCTAAAATTAACTTTTGTGGCGGTATTATATACCTTATCCGCAAGCTCAACAGCTATGCGATCAGGTGTTTCTTTATATTTTACAAATAAATTAAGTATATTGTACTCACCCGTGCTGTCGGCGTTAAGCTGTCCGTAGGATATTTCGGAAAGATAATCATACTTAAACAGGTTGGACATTGCGCTGTTTATGATTTCCTGGGTCAGCTTCTTGTTGATTCTTACGGATATTTTAAGCTGATGATGTTTTATTCTGTATTCAAGAAGCTTTATCAGCTCTGACTCTGTTTCGGCTGTATTTACATCATCATATAAATCAAGTCCCGTTTCCATAAGTATATTGTCATAGGACAATTCCTTCAGATAATCGTAATATCTTTTTGAAGCTTTGGGAAGCTCCAGGTTTTCATCTATTGTATGATCTTTCAGAATTTCCTTATCTGTAAGCATATAGTATGAATATGATATGGTATTTAAATCGGGAACCGGGTCATTCCATGTTACATCTAAGTGGAACCAATAGTTACCAAGCTTAACCATGTTCCAGATGTGCAGCTCACCGTTACCTGTTCCGGTAACAAGTTTCACAGGGGTCTTAAGCCTGTTCAGCATGTTGTATGTAAGCAGGGCATACCCGTTGCATACAGAGCTTCTCTGAATAAGAAGGTCATAATCTGAATAAAGCTGCATGGATGTATCATACTTTCCGTGCAAGACAATGAAATCATGTACGGCCTTTACCTTCTCATGATCATTCATCCGAGGCCGTATTATTTCACTCAGCACCTTTTCTATTTGCTTATCTGCTTCAGCTCTTTTTGATTCGGTTATTATATAGTCAACATCAATATCAATATTGCTTATCTTGGTTGTTCCGGTTATCCCCCAGCTCATTGATTTAACATTTGAATTAATGTACGGATCTTTACTTACGGAGCCCTTTAATACATTTTCGATATTATCTAAGGAGCCGGTGTATTTTATTTTAAAATCCCTGTTATATCTGGCCATTTGTTCTAACAATACGTTTTCAAGTTCATGAGAATTTCCTGCACTTAAATCTGCACCAAAAGCATTAATTGTGGCGGCTGACATTATTATTGCAGAGCTTAAAGTCAATACTAAAAAGGATTTTTTCATTTTATCACCTTCCTGTGCTTCTTTATTTAATTATATACTATTTTTTGGAAAATATAAAGAGGTATCTATTAAGAATTTGTTGAAAGATTCCGCAAAATAATATATATTAATTATAATTTTATGAAATAATAATAGTATCAATACATTAGACGTAAATTTCATAGAAAAAGTTTCAAATAAGGAGAAAATATGTATAAAAATATTTTAGATGAAATATTGATTAAAGATAAGCCATCAACTTACATATACAGATTAATTGATACGGGAGAAATAAAGGATATAATTCCAGAGCTTCTTAAGCTTAAGGGCTTTGAACAGCACACTCCTTACCATGATAAGGATGTCCTTGATCATACCATGGCTGTTGTGGATGTAATAGGAGCCAAGCTCAATCTCAGAATGGCGGCACTTTTGCACGACATAAGCAAGCCGGACTGCTTCACTATAGATGAAAAGGGAAGAGGTCACTTTTACGGTCATCATGTTAAGTCTGCGGAGGAAGGAGAAAAAATACTCAGAAGGCTGGGATATGATGAATCGTTTATTAATGATGTCAGAATTCTTATACGGTATCACTATATAAAGGAAATTGTATCGGGAATTAAGGAAAAGGGAATAAAGAAATTTATTGATTCTGTAGGAGAAGAACGTCTGGATGACATGCTTGAGCTCATAAAGGCCGATATGGCAGGCAAACCGGGCTCAGAGAGTATGGAGGTCGTGAGCAGGCTCAGGGATTTGTGCAATGAGTATATCAATAATAGATCTCAAAGGAATAAACCACAATAGAGCAACGCATAAACACTGCCGCACTTGGTACTTACACAGCGGCAGTGTTTATGTGACTAATCATTATTCATAATATTCATATAGTATTTCCACTGCAGTATTCTTAGAACGGATTCATCGATTCTCTCTTCTGAAACTTCCCCTTTTTTAACTGCATCCATCAGGACTTTAAAGCTTTCTTCCAGATCTGATACTATGAGCATATCGTTTCCGGCAAGTACAGCCATAACTTCAGGTGGAGTATCTGTTTGGAGCTGTGTTATGGCACCCATTNNAGTCATTATTATTCCTTTAAATTTAAGTTCGCTCCTTAAAATATCAATAACTTCCTTGGAAAGTGAGGCAGGAAGCTTGCTGTCTATGGCCTCAACCACGTTGTGGGAAACAAGTATGCTCTCAGCTCCGGAATCAATACCTGCTTTGAAGGGGATAAAGTCATTTTGTATAAATTGCTCATAAGGTCGGGCATCAAGTGCGGAGCCTGTATGTGTGTCGGGGTTGTTTCCGTATCCCGGGAAATGCTTTAGTGTGGATGAAATTCCGGCTTTCTTCATTTCGGCAATCACAGCAGTTACATATTCAGCTGTTTCTGTTGCATTTTTTCCGAATGCTCTCGGATATATGAAATCAGACTCATTTACTGAAACATCCGCAACTGGAGCTAAGTTCAAGTTAATTCCCAAGCTTAACAGAAGCTCCGACTTCTCTCTTTCATCGCTTTTTATTTTCTCGAGATTTCCTTCAGAATAAAGTTCTTGAGGTGATTTGAATCTTTTTTTGGACAGCAGTGGATTTGAGCTTACTCTCACAACAGTACCACCCTCCTCATCAACTGCCATAATCATGGGTATACTGCTTTTTTCCTGGTAATACATGATGCTATCCACAACCTGTTCTTTTGTTTTATCAGCGAAATCCCTGCCGAACAAAATAAAGCCGCCGGGCTTCATTGACAAGTATAATTCCAATTGCTCCTCAGCAGGACATCTGGAAAGAAACAGCTGTCCGACTTTTTCCTCTGATGTCATGGTTTTCAGGGTGTTCAATGCATCGCTTTTATATAAGGCA